>CAYRWC010000157.1:0-6663 GCA_964427795.1 uncultured Oscillospiraceae bacterium
AGCGACCGGCGTTCCGGCAGCATGGGTATGCGCAGGCAGCGTTCCGGATGAGCCATCAGCAGGGATTCCGGCAATCCGCGTGTTTCTTTTCCGAAAATAAGCATCACACGTTCCGGATAGGCAATGTCCGAATAGACCCGGCCGCCTTTAGTCGTCGCGTAATAAATGCCTTGCTCGCCATCCTGTCCGGCGGCGACCGATTTCAGCAGCTGATCGAGATTAGGCCAGACCTGCAGATCGAGGTCAAACCAATAATCCAGGCCGGCTCGTTTGACTTGCCGATCTTCCAGAGAAAAGCCCAAAGGTTCGACCAAATGAAGTTTCGCGCCGACAGCGACGCAGGTGCGGGCGATATTTCCGGTATTCTGAGGAATTTCCGGTTCTACCAGAACAATTTCCAAGGGCATTGATCAGGACTCCTTTCGCAGCAGCAAATCCATAGCCGCTTTTTCCAGCCGCATCAGACGATGATTCATGCCGGATTTTCCTAAAGGAGGCTCCATAACGGAACCCAGTTCCTTCAAGGATAAATCCGGATGCTCCAGCCGGGCTTCGGCAGCGGCTTTCAGATCCGGCGGCAGCAGGCCCTCCTGTTGGTTGTCGTAAAGCGTATGGATCAACTCCAGCTGCCGGGCGGCCGTATTGGCGATTCGCTGCGTATTGGCGCTGTCGCAGTTAACGACGCGGTTCACGCTGTTGCGCATCTCTTTTTCAACCCGCAGCGACTCAAAGGCCAGCAGGGATTGATGGGCGCCGGCCAAAAGCAGATAATCTGCCAGATATTGACCTTCCTGAATGTATAGGACCGTATAGCTGCCGCGGCGATTCGCCGACGTATGAATGGACAGCTCCTCCAACATCCGCCTGATAGCGGCGGATACGTCGGCGTTGCGGACGGATAGCTCCATATGATAGGCGGACGACGGCTCGCTGATCGATCCGCAGAGCAGGAAAAGCGAGCGGACAAAAGCCTGACGGCAGCAGATCGGCTGCTCCAGGAGCGATGCCCGGTTAAAAGGATCCGGCATCTGATGCAGCGTCCGTCTGCCGCCCGACGGATAGAAGCAAGCTAATATATCCCGGCTGCAGCTGACTGTAACCAGTTCGCGGCCGGACTGCCAATCAGGCTTCACCCCGCAGTGCGTCTGCAGAAGATCGGCCAGACGGCGGGCGCAGCCGGCATGTCCGGTAGACAAAACCACCCGATCCTGCTGTATTTTGCCCGCCGCCCAAAAAGCGGTAGCCAGTTCGGTCTGCCGGCAGCAGGCATGTTCGCAGGGAACAGCGCTTAGTTCATCCTTCACGCGCCGGGAAAAAGTCGTCGTCTGTTCGTTCATGGCTCCAGGTCCTTCAGGTCGGGCGCGAAATCATCTGCCGGAATTCCGGCAGCCCGGATTCCGTTTTCCGCCGTTCCGGCACGCGCGGCGTCCCGGGGTTTACGGCGGCGGCTTTCCAAGGCCAGCCGCAGGATAATGCGGGCCAGAACCATATGGTCGTGGCGGATTACGCCGTTATTGACACAAGCCAGCGGCGCGTCGATCATGGTCACGCCGAACTGCTCGACAGATTCGCGGTCGGCCAGTACCGGCGTCGCGCTTTCCAGGCGGTAGCGGGCAATCAGCTGGCGGTCGATCCAGGCATTGTTGACAATACAATAATCGATGAAACCGCGGCCGCTTTTCTGTCCGGCATGAGCCAGAATGGCCCCCAGATGCCTGGCTGAGCTGAAGCCCATGGTTTCTGCCGGCTGAGTCATGATATTGCAGGCATAGATTTTTGTCGCCCGGCTGTCAACGATAGCCTGACAGATCTCCGGAAACAGAAGATTCGGGATGATGCTGGTGAACAGGCTGCCCGGCCCCATGATGATGACATCCGCGTCCTGAAGAGCTTCTACAGCTTCCGGAAGCGCCCGGGCTGTTTTCGGTTCCATAAAAATATCCACGATATCGTTTTCCGGCGTGGCATGGCGGTGGCCGATCTCCGATTCGCCGAAGATAATCGTCTGATCCCGCAGCTTGGCCCCAATTTGGATGTTTTGCAAAGAGACCGGCAGCACCCGGCCCTTAACGGCCAAAACCTTTGACACATTCCGTACGGCGTCATAGAAATTACCGGATATCGCATCCATGGCCGCGATAAATAAATTCCCGAAATTCTGGCCTTTCAGGCGGCCGTCGGTAAAGCGGAAATTGAGCAGGTCATTCATCAGCGGTTCCGTATCGGCCAAGGCCAGGATGCAGTTCCGGATATCGCCCGGCGGCAGGATGCCCAGATCTTCCCGCAGCATGCCCGATGAACCGCCGTTATCGGCTACTGTGACGATCGCCGTCAGATTGTTGGAAAACAATTTTAAGCCGCGCAGCAAGGTCGACAGGCCTGTACCGCCGCCGATCACAGCGATTTTCATCCCATCTGCCGGATTTTTGGCATAATGAATGATCTGTTCCTCTATTTCAGTAAACATGCCGCTCCTTATTCTTTGAATTGCTCGCCGTTAAGACTAACGAGCCGTTTCGCTTCGTGGTTTTCTGGGGTCTTTATCCAAATCTCGGTGGTCGATGACCACGCGCAGATGATTGTCTCGCAAACGGTTGGCCAAATCCTCCGCCAGAACGACCGACCGGTGCCGGCCGCCGGTGCAGCCGATGCCGATGGTCAGCCGAACCTTGCCCTCGCGGATATAGTAGGGTATGGCAAACTCAAACAGTTTCTCCTGCATATCCATAAATTGTCCGGTTTCCTGAAAGGACATGACATAGTCGCATACCGTCTGGTCCAGTCCCGACAGCGGTTTCAGCGCCGCCACATAATAGGGATTTGGGATAAAACGCACGTCGATGACGCAATCGCAATCGACCGGTATGCCATATTTAAAACCAAATGACTGGATTAAAATGGTCATCCGCTCGTCGCGGCCTCCCGACGATAGCATGGCATAAAGCATCTCCCGTAATTCGGACGGCGATAAATTTGAGGTTTCGATCACATCGGCGGCCAGTTCCTTGATGGGAGCCAGTCGCCGGCGCTCCATTTCGATCGCCTGAACAATGCCGCGTCCCTGGGCCAGCGGATGATTGCGCCGGCTTTGCTTATAACGGCTGATCAGGGTCTGGTCCGTCGCGTCGAGAAAGATGATGCGATAGGAAATTTCCATTTGGCTCAGGCGTTCCAGCGCCGGCAGGATGCCTTCGAACAACTCGGAGCTGCGGACATCGATGACAAAAGCCATCCGGTTTATGTCGTATTCGTCGGAACACAAGCTGCTGTTCCGCTTTGTATAGGAATTGACCAAATCGGGCAGCAGACTGGGCGGCAGGTTATCGATGCAGAAATAGCCCATATCCTCAAGATAATTGGCAGCCAGGCTTTTTCCGGCGCCGGACATGCCGGTCAGGATGATGACATCCACGCTTTTCCCTCCTTTGCCGGGTTGCCGGAGCCGCGGCAGGGCGGCTCGGCCGGCCAGTTCTGCCAATCGCCGATAAACCGGATCTCCGGTTCCAGGCAAACGCCGGTTTCGGCGGCTACGATCGACCGGACCTTATCGATCAGGGTTCGGATATCGGCGGCCGTCGCCTGACCTAAATTGACAATAAATCCGGCATGCTTTTCCGATACCTGAGCAGCGCCGATCTGCAGGCCTTTTAAATGACAATCGCTGATCAGTTTGCCGGCATAATGATTCGGCGGCCGTTTGAACGTACTGCCGGCGCTGGGCAGATCGAGCGGCTGCGATTGGCGGCGCCGGCAAGCCAGGTCGGCCATTCTGGCCAGTATCGCTTCGCCGCTGTCCGGCCGCAAAGCCAGCTGCGCGCCCAGAATAATGCTTTCCTGTTCGGAAAATATGCTCTGCCGGTAAGCAAACCGATGCGCGCTGCCCTCGATTTGCTTTTTCTCCAGATCGGCGTCCAGATAATCGGTATTCCGGATAATATCGCTCATGCAGCAGCCATAAGCGCCGGCATTCATCAGAATGGCGCCGCCCAGCGTCCCCGGGATGCCGGAGGCGAATTCCAGTCCGGACAAGCCGTTTCTGGCGGCCAGCGAAGCCATGCTGGCCAGCCTTGCGCCCGCCTGGGCCGTCAGCACGGAACCGTTGATTTCCATGCCGGAGAAAGCCTCGCCGATCACTAAAACCAGGCCGCGGATCCCCCGATCGGATACCAGAATGTTGGAACCGTTGCCCAATATGGTCCAAGGCCAGCCGTTCTGGCGGCAAAAATCGACGGCTTGCCTGATCTCGGATTCATTTTCCGGCTCAAAATAAACGTCCGCGCTGCCGCCGACATGAAAGCTGGTGTGCAAGGCCATAGGCTCATTAAAACGCAGACGGACGCCCGCGGCGGTCAGAAAGCGCTCCAGATCCGATTGGAAAATCGATAACGGCAACATTGCGGAACCTTATAGCATGCCCGGGCCGAAAACCCGATCTGTCAAAGCTTTCGCCGCGTTATAGCCCATTTTCTTTTGACGGAAATTAATCGCCGCCACTTCGACAATAATGGCCAGGTTTCGTCCGGGTCTTACCGGTATGGTTATGGACGGGACGTTAATGCCCAGGATTTCCGTAGACTCTTCATTGATGCCCAGGCGCTCGTAGTTCTTTTTTTCATCCCATAATTCGAGATTGATGACAAAGTCGACATTTTCCTGCATCTTGACCGACGATACGCCGTACAGCTCCTTGACGTCCAGAATGCCGATACCGCGGATTTCGATCAGATGCCGGATGATCTCCGGCGCCCGACCGAGCAGGGTCGTATCGGAAACCCGGCGAACCTCGACCAGGTCGTCGGCAATCAGCCGGTGACCCCGTTTGACAATCTCCAGAGCGGTTTCGGATTTGCCGACGCCGCTTTCACCCAGAATCAGAATGCCTTCGCCGTATACTTCAACCAGAACGCCATGCAGCGAAGTGCGCGGCGCCAGTTCGACATTGAGGAATTTTACCAGAGAGCTGGTAAACGAAGCCGTAATATCGGCGGTTCTCAATACCGGTATGGAATATTTCTTAGCGCATTCAATGAGTTCAGGCAGAGCCGTATGGTTTCTGGTCAGGATCATGCAGGGAATTCCTCTGGCAAAAAGCGCATCCAGGCGGCTGAGTCTTTCTTCCGGCGACAACCGCTCCAGGAAGGCTGTTTCCATATTGCCGAGAACCTGTATGCGATCGGGACCGAAATGATCGAAATAGCCGGCCAACTGCAAACCCGGCCGGGTCACATCAGCCACTGAAATATGAATGTCGTCGAATTTTCCGTAATTGGCGATTACTTCCAGACCGAATTCGCGAATAATGGTCTGCAGGGTTACTGGAGCCATATGTGTCTTCCTTTCATCAGCCGCAATGAGTCGGTTCATCACGCTTTGCATGATCCATTATAGTCTAAATAGCTGCAAAACGAAATGATCACGCAAAAGCAGCTTCAGACCTGTTCAGCCGCCTTTCCGAACAATAAAAAAAAGCCGGATGGCTACCGGCTTTCTGGAGCGGGATACGAGATTCGGACTCGCGACTTTCACCTTGGCAAGGTGACACTCTACCACTGAGTTAATCCCGCGCAACGCATGGTCATTATATGAAATGAAGCCGCGTTTGTCAACAGTCCTTGTAAAGATAATAGTCATGGCTTTGCCAGGCAAAAGCGCCGGCAAAACGATTAGGATCTTCTTCGCCTTCACGGTCTTCCGGACTTACCCGCGGCCTGCCGCGGCGCAGCCGCAAATCGTCGGAACCGCTCAGAAGGTCAATCATGAAAGGTTCGTTCGCCGCCGGGGGCTCCAGAAAACGGAATTCCGGATGACCGGAGCGAATCGCTTCCAGCAAAGCCGCGCTTGCCGCATAGGGGCAAAAGAGCCGGCGGTCCAGGCAATGCAGCTGCAAGCCGGCGCAGAGTTCGCCGGCGAATTTGGAAAAAGCGGGGCGAAACCAGCAAGGCCGTAAAACGACGCCTTCCAGAGCCGTCTGATCGATATGCCGCAAAACATATTCCGTATTCAGCCAGGGCGCGCCGATCAGCTCGAAGGGTTTGGTTGTTCCCCGGCCTTCAGAAAGATTTGTCCCTTCAAACAGACAGGTTCCGGCATAAGCGACCGCGCTGTCGACCGTAGGGATGTTGGGTGACGGCGATACCCAGGGCAGGCCTGTTTCCTCGAAATACATAGTTCTGCGCCAGCCGGTCAGCCGGGAAACCGCCAGCCGGCAGCCGATTCGTTCTTCGCTGTTGACCCAACAGGCGAATTCGCCGATCGTCAGGCCGTAACGTGCCGGCATGGCGCTGCAGCCGACAAAAGAACGGAATTTTGGATCGAGCACCGGTCCTTCGACGCGCTCGCCGCCCAGAGGATTGGGGCGGTCGAGAACGATGACGGGTACGCCGGCTTCGGCACAGCTTTTCATGACGATGGCCAGTGTCGAGAGATAGGTATAATAACGGGAACCGACATCCTGCAGATCGACGACCAACGTGCCGATGTCCGCCAGCTGTTCAGGATCCGGCGCTTTGCGGTCGCCATACAGGCTGAAAACCGGCAGTCCCGTTCGGCTGTCGCGGGACGCCGCCACGGCCGCGCCGGCCTGCTGATCGCCCCGGATGCCGTGCTCCGGCGCAAACAAGGCGGACAAATGGTACTGACTGAAAAGGATGTCGACTGTCGGCC
>CAYRWC010000158.1:0-6658 GCA_964427795.1 uncultured Oscillospiraceae bacterium
GTTATACCTCTGTGTTGCCGACAGCCGCGCAGGTATAATGAAATCATCGGACAGCGTATCGCTTATGGTGTCCGCGCGCCGATTTGATTCATTGCCGTTTTTAACAAAAAGACTTGTAAAATGATTATTTATGCATTATAGTGAATATTTATTAACTCCAACAGCGATCAGGGTTTCTGCGCGGTTGAGCGAAAGGGTGTCGATTATGGAAAAATCTTTGCGAATAGGCATTGTCGGAGCCACAGGTTATGTCGGTGTAGAATTGATCCGCATTCTTGCCGGTCATCGACGACTCCGCCTGACTCACCTGGTGTCGCAAAGCTATGTCGGCAAAACGCTGTCCGATGTTTACCCCGCTTTCCGCCAGGTTGTCGATCTGCCGCTCCAGGCATTGGATCCGGACCGTCTGGCCGCCGAATGCGATTTAGTGGTTACGGCTCTGCCGCACGGCGTTTCATCGGCTGTCGTTCCGGAATTGCTGGATCGCGGGCTTAAGGTCCTCGACCATAGCGGTGATTTCCGATATAAGGATGTCGAAGTCTATCAAAAAGCTTATAAATTGGTTCATCCCCGGCCGGATTTATTAGCCGAAGCCGTTTACGGCCTGCCGGAGATTTATCGCCGGGAAATCGCCTCGGCCAGGCTGGTCGCCAATCCCGGCTGCTATCCGACTTGTTCGATTATGGCGCTCATGCCGCTTTTGCGCGCGCACGCCATCCGGACGTCGGGCATCATTATCGACGCGGTATCCGGTGTCAGCGGCGCCGGGCGCAAAACAGACCTGGCTTATTCTTTTTGCGAAGCGGATGCCAGCTTTAAAGCCTATGGGATCGTCGGGCACCGCCACGCCAGTGAAATCGAACAAGAATGCGGCTTGTTGGCCGGAAACGGCGGTCCTCTGGCGCTGACCTTTACGCCTCATCTGGCGCCGATGAAACGCGGCATGCTGGCGACGATCTATGCCGATCTGCAGCCGGATATTAAACCGGAAGATATTCGCGGGCTATATGAGCAAGCCTATGCCGGCGAACCTTTCGTCCGCTTGCTGCCGGACGGCCAAAGCCCGGAAACCCGCCATGTCTCATATACCAATTTCGTGGATCTGGCCTGGTTTTATGACCGGCACACCGGCAAGCTGAAGATTTTGTCCGCACTCGATAATCTAGGTAAAGGAGCCGCCGCCCAAGCCGTCCAGGCTCTCAACGTCATGGCCGGCCTGCCGGAAACCGAAGGATTGATTACAGCCGGCGGCGTTCTTTAATCAGAACCGCCGAAGAAAATCCGGCAGTACCGACAACAAGAGGAAGTGAATCGCATGGAGAATTTGAATGTTCATGATATGAAAGATATTATCGCCAAAGCCGAAACGCTTATCGAAGCGCTGCCCTACATTCAGCGGCTGGCCGGCAAGACGGTTGTGATCAAGTACGGCGGCAACGCCATGATCAATGAAGAATTGAAAAACCACGTTATGGAGGATGTCACGCTGTTAAAATACATCGGCATCAATCCGGTCCTGGTTCACGGCGGCGGTCCCGACATCAGCACCATGCTCGACCGGCTGTCGATTCATTCCGAATTCCGCCAGGGCCTGCGGGTGACCGACGCGGAAACAATGGCCGTCGCCCAGATGGTTTTAGTCGGCAAAACCAATAAGGAAATCGTATCCCGACTGAACCAAAACGGCGCCAAGGCAATCGGCATCTGCGGCATTGACGGCCGGCTGATCGAATGCGAGAAGATTACCGCCGATCACGAAGGCCGGCCTTTGGATATCGGTTATGTCGGCAATATTGTCCGCATCAACACCCATGTGCTGGAAATGCTGGCTAATGACGAATACATCCCCGTGGTGGCGCCGATCGGCATCGGCCAGAATGGCGAAAGCTATAATATCAATGCCGACACCGTGGCCAGCGAGATCGCCGCGGCGCTCAAGGCCGAAAAACTGATGACATTGACGGATGTCGAAGGTGTCAAGGTTAAAAACGAGCAAGGCGAATCGGTTGTCATCTCCACGCTGAACGAAGCCGAGATTCTTGATTTGATCGATCGCGGCATTATCAGCGGCGGCATGATCCCCAAAGTAACCGGCTGCCTCGATACCGTCAAACGCGGCGTCGGGCGCGCCCACATTATCGACGGCCGCATTCCCCACTGCCTGCTGCTGGAGATATTCACCAATAAAGGAATCGGTACGATGATCACGCAAGAACGCGTCCCATATTATCAGGGTGAGCGGATATAAATAGCGGATATAAATATAGGAGATTAACAATATGAAGGAAAAGCAAAGCGAATCCGGTTTATTACAGGAAATAATCGATCTTGATGCCGAATATTATCTGCCGTCCTTTGGCCGGCGGGTTCCTTTATGCGTAGCCCGCGGCGAAGGCGTCTGGCTATACGGCACAGATGGCCGGCGGTATCTGGACATGATCGGCGGGATCGCCGTCAACGTCCTCGGACACGCTCATCCACGTCTGGTCGAGGCGATATGCCGTCAGGCCGGCCAAGTGATCCATTGTGGCAATTATTACTACAACGAACCCCAAACACGCCTGGCAGTCCGGTTAGCTAAGCTGTCCAAACTGCCGGACGCGCATGTTTTCATCGGCAACAGCGGCGCCGAGGCTAATGAAGCGGCAATCAAACTGGCACGCGGATACTTTTTCCATCAGCAGAAACCTCGGGTTAAAATCGTCACGGCTTTGCGGTCTTTTCACGGCCGCACACTGGCAACCGCGACGGCAACCGGCCAGGATAAATACAGTGCGCCTTTTGCTCCGCTGCCGGCCGGATTTGTTCACGTTCCCTACAATGACCAGGCAGCCTTGGCCGCGGCTGTCGATCAGGAAACCTGCGCCGTCATGCTGGAGATGATCCAAGGCGAGAGCGGCATCATACCGATCGATATAGCTTACATCAAGAAAGCCGAGGAACTGTGCCGTCAGACCGGCGCCCGTCTGATCATCGACGAGGTGCAGACCGGCATGGGCCGCACCGGCCGTTTTTTTGCCAGTGAGCATTATGGGATCCAGCCGGATATCCTGACGATTGCCAAAGGCTTAGCCGGCGGGGTTCCGATCGGCGCAGTCATCGCCAATGGCGAAACGTCGACCGGATTTCACCCGGGCGACCATGGCAGCACTTTCGGCGGCAATCCCCTGGCTTGTGCCGCAGCCATGGCCGTGCTCGACGAATATGAATCGTCCGGATTGGTTGCCGCCGCAGAAAAACGCGGCGAACAACTGCGGCAGGCGCTGCTTAGCCTGACGGCAGATCAGCCGCTGCTCGACGAAATCCGCGGCCGCGGCCTGATGATCGGCATCCAGTTATCCAAACCGCTGGCCGTGCCTTTAAAAGCAGCCCTTTTTGCCCAAGGCTGCCTGGTTGGATCCGTCGGCGATTCGGTTATCCGTCTGCTTCCGCCGTTGATACTGACTGAGGATGCCGTTCCGTTCTTTATTGAATTGTTGAAAAAAGCGCTGACGGAGGTAGAATGATGAAACATTTCATTGATATAAAGGATATATCTGCCGAAGAATGGGCGGATCTGCTCGATTTGGCCGATAAATTAAAAGCCGAGCAAAAAGCCGGCATCGCCCATCCTTTGCTGGCCGGCAAAACACTGGGCATGATCTTTGCCAAATCATCAACCCGGACTCGCGTTTCCTTCGAAGTCGGCATGTATCAGTTAGGCGGACAGGCCTTGTTTCTCAGCACTCAGGATATCCAGCTGGGCCGCGGTGAAACGATATCCGACACGGCTAAAGTCATGTCCCGCTTTCTCGACGGCATCATGATCCGGACTTTTGCCCATCAGGATGTTCTCGATCTGGCCGAGTACGGCAGCATTCCGATTATCAACGGGCTGACCGACCTGATGCATCCCTGCCAGGCACTGGCCGACTTGATGACCATCCGCGAACATTTAGGTGATCTGAAAGGCAAAAAACTGGCTTATGTCGGCGATGGCAATAATGTTGCCAATTCCCTGCTGCAGGCCTGCAGCAAGTCGGGCATGAACATAGCGGTTGCCTCGCCCGCCGGTTATACCTGCGACGCCGCCTGTATCGCCGATGCACGCGCCGAAGCAATTCGGCAAGGCACAGAGGTTATTCTGACCGATGATCCGAAAGCTGCCGCCGCCGGCGCCGACGCGATTTATACCGACACCTGGGTCAGCATGGGCCAGGAAGCCGAAAAAGCCCGGCGTTTGCCTGTCTTCAAACCCTATCAGGTCAATGACGAATTGATGGCGCTGGCTAAGCCCGGCGCGGTATTCCTGCATTGTCTGCCAGCTTACCGCGGCCTCGAAGTAACCGAATCGGTTATTGACGGCCCGTCGTCGATTATTTTTGATGAAGCCGAAAACCGGCTGCACGCGCAAAAAGCCGTTTTGGTCCGGCTGCTTGCCTCCACCAGATAATGAAAAACGACAGCAATCTGATTATCCGCCGGGCGGAAGCAGGCGACGGGCCTGAACTATTAATGCTGATTCAAAAAGCAATGGCTCTTTATGCCCGCCAATCCGGCATTGAAGCGCAACTTGACGCCCAGCTTGAAACTCTGGCAGATTTGGAAACACATATTGCCGCCGATCTTGTTTTGGTGGCCATCGACCATGGGCATCTGGCCGGAACCGTCAGGCTGGTCCGTCAAGATCAGGAAACCGCTTACTTTTGCCGGTTTGCCGTTCTTCCCGTGCTGCATCGCTCAGGCGTCGGTCAGCGTCTTTATCAGGCTGCCGAGCAATGGCTGACCGATCAAGGCTTCCATTCGGTCTATCTTCATACGGCAACCAACAACAAGCCGCTGGTCGCATTTTATGAGGCGCGCGGATTCCATCTGGTCGATATACAATATGACCGCGGATACCCGCGCGGTACCTTTCGCAAAGAACTGCCGGCCGGATCAATTCATGGGCAGGCTCGGGAAACTGTTTCTGAATGAACCATAATCACTGTACGCCGCAAACTCCGATGCCCAAAAAATAGAACATACAATTATTATTACAAAGAAAACCAGTTGCAGAACAATGAAGACCAGACCGATAATATTCAGAATGCGGGCGGTCTTCAGTTTTTTTGCCGCTTCGGCAGCTGTTGCTTCATTGCCGGCCAGTATAGCAAAGACAAGGCCGATGATGCCCAGGATCATGCTGATACCCAAACCGCAGCACAGCATATTGATGATCGACATGACAATCATGCTGGTTGATGAAGGGCGCGGCTGGTCCGCGGCAGGCGAGCCGGCCGTATTATTGAGTACATGGCTTGGCCAATGTCCGTCGCGAGATGGATCATAGTCGGAACGTGTATAAGCCGCGCGATCCGGTTGCGGGCCGCCGGGTGCCGCGGCATTCTGCGCCGCGCCGCCGGCAGCCGGCTGCTCTTGAACCGGTTGCTCTTGATGTCTATCAGATGCGGCCATATACGCCTGGCCGCAGTAAGGGCAATAAGTAAAATCCTGATCTGAAGTATAGGAACAATTTGGGCAACGCATGATTTAGCCTCCTTGAAAAAAATCAAACCATCATGTCAACAGTTTAGTTGAAACAAATATAAGCGTCAACAGAAGCGTCCGGCATCCCTTTCTGATACATCCAGAAAACCTGTGAAGAAGCTGGACATTCTGAATTGTCTACTATATCATCCAAGAATAGTTATGAGTGAAGGAAGCAATAAGTATATGTTTGATTTTGATATTGTTTATAATCAACACATGCCACGAAATTGCAAATGGATGAATGTGCCGGAGAACGTAATTCCCATGTCTGTCGCTGATATGGATTTCATGTCGCCACCCGCTGTAATTGAAGCACTACAGAAGCATGTTTCCAGCGGGCTGTTTGGTTACGAAATCATGCTTGAAGCTGATTATGAAGCCATTATACAGTGGAGAAGGATCCGGCACGGTGAGGAGATTCCTCGTAAATGGTTGCTCTCGACGCCGGGGGTTCTCAATACTATGCGCGCTGCAATCTATTCCCTGACACGGGAAGGTGATAGCGTTATTGTCATGACGCCGTTGCATACGCCTTCCATCACCAGTGCATCCATGAGAGGCCGGCAATGCCTGGAAGTACCATTATGTGAAGATTCAGAAGGAAATTACACAATGGACTATGAGGGCCTTGATGCCGCTTTCCAAAGTGGGGCGCGCGTACTGACTCTCTGTTCTCCCCATAATCCAACGGGGCGTGTTTGGACAAAGGAGGAGTTGTCCAAGCTTGCGGCATTGCTTTCCCGTTGGGATGCTTATGCCGTCACTGATGAGATTCATTCGGATATCATCTATGGAGACGCGCAGAATGTCTCGCTGCGCACATTGCCGGGAATGAGCGAACGAGTGATCAGTGTCTTTTCGCCGTCCAAGACATTCAATTTTGGAGGTTTCCATATTGGCTCTGCTGTCATTGCAGATCCTGATTTGCGCGAGCGTGTCAAGGATATACTCTATGAGATGGGATTTTGCTGCGGACGTCCTGATGCGCTTGCAATCACTGCACAGACAGCGGCTTATACCTATGGTGGCCTGTGGCTTGATGAGCTGCTCCATTATCTCGACGGGAATATTTCCTATGCGATGAATGCGCTTCGCGGAACACCGCTTCGTGTACAGCGCCCTCAGGGTACCTGTCTGCTGTGGATTG
>CAYRWC010000159.1:0-6576 GCA_964427795.1 uncultured Oscillospiraceae bacterium
GAACATATAACCTAAAGCCCCGAACAAAGCCGGAATGACATTGGCAAAAGCCGGCGCCAGGACCGGCGACTGCAAAACCGGCGTCAGCGGTATCAGAAGCAGCACGCCGAGGATGATGATGAGGGTCGTGGTGATCGACGACGCGGCAACAGACAAAGTCGAGAGAATTTCGCCTTGTTCGCTGCCCTGCTCGGCCTGAGCCTGGCTCAGGGCATTGACGGCGCAAGGAATTTTCAGATTGGTCAGATTGCCGGTGATAAAGGCCAGATAGGAAGCGCCGCCGCCTAAAATCGGGCCGAAGGTTATCGCTTCGATGACGCCGATCGGCAGATAAATGACGCCGACTTTAAGGATGCCCGCCAGGATCGCCTGCCCGTCCGGCCAGACATGATAATAGAGACAGAATAAAACCGGTACGCTTAATAAGAGCAGTATAGCCAGACCGGTCCAGATGCGTCCGGCAAAGTGGATCGATTCGCTGTAGGGATCGGTCACTTCATCGTGGATGGCTCCCGATTTTTGATTGAATTCGCTTGTTGTTTTCTCCATATGCCGTCCTCTTCCTCAACCGATGAAGCCGGCTGTTATCATGCCGACAATCATGCTGACCGGCAGTGAAAAACCGTCGAGCCATTTCTGATTCTTCTTTTGCACGAGAAAATCGCACAACGCATAGATGCCGGCGGCGACCAGCATGACCAAAAAGGCGATCCAGCCGGAACGCCAGTTTTCACGGATCGTCAGAATCGGATTGCCAAGGAACGTGCAGATCATGCCCATGAACAGTGAAGAAACAACCAGCTTACCCCATCGGTTGTCCTTTTGCTGCATATTACTGATGCCATGCAGGTATTTTTTTAAAAAGAACATATTGAAAATCGGTCCGGACAAAATGCAAAGGGTCATTACGATAGCGATCGAAGCGAAAATTTCCGGCGTCATATACTTCAGCAGCAATTCCGGCAGCCCGGCCGATTTGGCGGCGCTGTCGGCGGCGATCAACTCATATTGAACGGAGCCGATAACCGAAAGCCGGATCCAGGGCAAAGGAACACCGAGTCCTCCGGCCATGGTGATCAGTCCCAGCAAAATGGCAATAGACGGTACCAGGGTAAAAACGACGCTGGACCGGATGACGCCGATCATTGTTTTACCGGATATGCCGGCATTCTTTCCGGCTTTCCAGGCGCGCCGCATGAAGACGACCGATTGGAGAATGATGAAAACGGCGACCAGCGTGCCCAGGCCATACATGAAAGGCGAATTGGCTATGGTTGAAAAATCCAAGGAAACACCCCCTAAATCTGTTTCGCATGGTTATCGCCAGGCCGGCTTCTTATAAAACTATTTTATCATATCAGAGGTATTCCGCTATTAGTTTTCGTCCGATCTGATGGAGAAAGGTCAGGCTTTCCAGAGCTAAAAAGGGCGGATATTTGCGGGGGAATTCATCAGCTTCAAAACTGAAGGTTCCACGGTAACCGATTTTCTTTAAAGCGGCGCATAAAGCCGGCCAATCGATCCCGCCGCTATAAGGTTCGGTATGGCAATCCTCCACGGCGTCGTTATCATGCAGATGAACGAGTTTCAGCCGGCTGCCCAAGGCTTCGATCATCCGAGCGGGATCTTCGCCGAGCAGATGGGCATGTCCGGAGTCCAGGCAGGCGACAAAGCGTTCTTCGCCGGCAATGCTGTTCATGGTGTCGATAAAATCGATCATTTCGGCGGCGGTACTGCAGACGGTCGGGCAGATCTTGTTTAACTCGCCGTCCCAGTTGAACATGTTCTCGACACCCAGCCGGACGTCGTATTCCTTAAGCGCGGGCAGCAGGCGGGTATAGAAGGCGATGTTCAGTTCCCTGGACTCGTTGACCAAACGGTCATACTTGCGTTCGGCCATAATGCAGGGATGGATAACGATATATGGACAATCGATCTGCCGGCAGATGGCGATCGATTTGAGCATCAGGCCGAACAGATGCTCATCTTCCCGGGCGTCGCCTGTGTACGAAGGCATGGGAGCGTGCATCTGGCCGAAGGAAATGCCCGCGCGATCCGCTTCTTCCTTGAGTGACCGGTAATAACCGAGAATCTCGGGCAAAGGCTTGACCAGCAAACCGTCGTGATTGTCATAGAAAAAAATGCTGTAATCCAAACAGTCAAAGCCGATTTCCGCCAATTTGGCCACGGCCGCTTTTTCACCGATAATCTGTGCAAGATATCCGGTTGTCGTGCTGAGTTGCATATAAACACTTCCTTCGATCTGATTTTCTTATTCAGAATACCGCAAACCGCCGGCTTCGTCTATCCTGACAGATGAAAACCGTCGGAAATCCTGTTTGACGGCGAGATGAAAAGCAGCTGAAAATTGCCGGATCCAGCTTCTTTCGCGTCGGGTTATATGCTATGATGCAAAGCGAAAGGTATTTTTGTTCACAAGGCCTACAACATCGTTAAATACTGCCATCGGCTTGATCAAGGGAGGTTCCTCTATGTATTGTCCAAATTGCGGTATGAAAAATATTGAGAATGCGCGCTTTTGCGGCGCCTGCGGCAAGAAACTGATGTCGGCCGCTCCGGTTCCGGCTCCAACTCCGGCAGCCGCTCCGGTCACGGCTCCGGCTCCCGCTCCGGCTCCGGCTCCCGAGGTTCAGGTTCCGGACCGGGAACCCGTTCAGAATGGCGTTCCGGCCGCGCCGACGGTTCCGCCGGCCGAAGAACCCGCAGCCGCTCCGAGTCCGGCAATGGAAACACCCCCCGCAGCCGCACCGAGTCCGGCAGCAGCGTCAGCTGTTCCGTCCGGCCGACTGAACTACAGGATATTCGGCGAAAATCTGCCGGCTGTATCCATACGGCTGAATGCCGGTGAAAGCATCTATACCCAGTCCGGCGGCATGACCTGGATGGATCAGGGCATATCCATGACGACCAATATGAAGGGCGGCTTCATGAAAGGCCTGGGCCGGATGTTTTCTGGAGATTCATTATTCATCGCCACCTATACGTCGACCCTGCCGGATCAGGAAATCGTTATTGCCAGCTCGTTTCCCGGCAGCATAGCGGCCGTCGAACTGAGCGGGCGGGCTATTATCGCCCAGAAATCGGCTTTTCTCTGCGCTCAACCCGGCGTCGCGCTCAGCGCTTATATCGTGAAGGGCATATCGGCCGGCTTATTCGGCGGCGAAGGTTTTATTCTGCAGAAACTGGCCGGTGAAGGGATCGCTTTGCTGGAAATCGACGGCAGCCTTGTTGAAAGGGTATTAGCGCCGGGCGAAGTGATTCGGGTGGATACAGGCAATGTCGCCGCATTTGAGGAAACCGTTTTGTATCAGGCGGAGATGGTCAAAGGATTTAAGAATATTTTGTTTGGCGGCGAAGGCCTGTTTCTGACGACGCTGACCGGACCCGGCCGCGTATGGCTGCAAACGATGACCTTGCCCGGCTTTGCCAAGTCGCTGATTCCTTATCTGCCCAAGCCCAGCTCCAACTGACGCCGCCGAAATCGGCGCTTCAGGAAAAACAGGAATCGGAAGGAAATGAAATGATTGATGTGGAATATGATGTTGTTGTTTGCGGCGGCGGCATAGCCGGTATTGCGGCGGCTCTGGCGGCATCACGGACCGGCGCGAAGACGTGTCTGCTGGAACGCGAATATGCTTTAGGAGGCTTGGCGACGCTGGGTTTGATCGTTATTTATCTTCCCTTGTGCGATGGCGCCGGCGTGCAAATGTCGGCCGGCATCGCGGAAGAGCTGCTGAAGTTGTCTTTGAAATACGGACCGGGAACCATACCGGCCGCCTGGAGCAATCCGTCCGGCAGCCGGGAAGATCGCGCTCAGGATCGGTATGCCGTGGAGTATCAAGCCGCCCCGCTGATGATCGCCGCCGAGGAAGCGCTTTTAGCGGAAAAAGTGAGTTTGTTGTATACGGCGCAGCTGTCGGCGGCGGCGGTTGTGAACGGCCGGCTGACTTCGGTCTTTATTGAAACGAAAACCGGGCGCCGTGAGATTCGGGGCAAGGCGTTTGTCGACGCCACCGGCGACGCGGATCTTTGTTTTTTTGCCGGCGAACCCACATTTGATGACCAGACAAATCGGCGAACCGGCTGGTATTATTCCTTCGATGGCCGGAATCTCAAATTGCATCAGCAAACGGATCCTTTATATGGAGATCTTCCGGCATCCTGCAGCACGTATTCCGGCACCGATATTGAATCGGTTACCCGGCATTGTATCGACGGACGGAAAATGATTCTCGAGCATGTGCAAAGCTTGCGGCAAGCCGGCGGCAGTCAGGCATACCCCTTGATTATTCCCCAGTATCATGGTTTGCGGATGACCCGCCGTCTGGCCGGCGCTTTTGAATTCAGCGAAGACCATCATGAAGGCGTCTGGTTTGAAGATGCGATCGGCATGATCGGCAACTGGAAAGAAAAAAATAAGCGTTATTCGATACCCTGCCGCAGCATCCGGGCGACGAAAACCGGCAATCTGTATGCGGCCGGACGTTGTTCCTGCGCGGATAAAAGCGGCTGGGATCTGACCCGCGTCATCCCGACCTGCGCGGTTACCGGCGAAGCCGCCGGCACGGCGGCTGCTTGGCAGGCTGAGGACGGCGGCAAGGCCCCTTCCTGGGCTGCCCTGCAGAACAAGCTGGTTTCGCACGGCGTTCTGCTGGACGAGTCACTGTTTCAGACCCATATATCGGCGAATCAATGAAGGCTGCCGTTCCGGCGATTAACGCGGCGGGATCAGCGGCGCGACCGCCGTTTATTTCGTACCGGATCAGGCCGGCCGGAATACCCCGAGAAACAGAAGTGTACTGCCGATATAAGTTGCCGCGGTAAACAGAATAAGTAAAGCAATCAGGATGATTCCGGCGGGTCGGGCATAATTCAAACCGCCGTTGTTGCCGAAACGATCTTCGACAAGCAGTGAAGGATCGTCTGGATTATAGTAAAAGAGGCCTAACTTCCAATATCGGTCGTCACTGTAGATTTTACGGAGCGGCTGCCCGTTCGGCGGCGGGTAGCCGGCGGCAGCCACATCGGCTTCCGTGATGGCGGGGCGCAGTTTCGTGCCGCTTTGACCGGCTTTGACCGAAACATATATCGCCGGCAAGATCATCAGAACCGTCGGGATCAGGATCAACGCCATCAGAGCCGCCATGTCCGGAATCCATATATTCATGATCATCGGTTGCATCAATAAAAACATCAGTGTCATGCATAATGTGATAAATCCTAACATATGGCTCATCAAACGTCGGTAAACACGGTGCTGCGCGAACGACAAGGCCGGGTTTTCCTGGCTGACCTGCAATTTCATGCGATATACGGCCAGGTTGCTGGCCAGCATGATGAAGAGCATGACCAAGGAAATAATCGGCAGAGCCAAAATATGGCCCGGCGATTTCGGCGCCCAGGCGTCGGCAACCATCGCTCCGTTCCAGTGGGTTATAATGGTGTCCGGCATGGACGGATAGAACGCCAAGGACAGCAGCAAGGTTAGAAGAATCAAACCAAAGCTGCCCCAATACCAAATCCAGGGCAGCCCGCCGAATCGTTCGCGCGAACGCGCGGAACGGGTTTCCGCCGTGCCGAGGGCAGGGATGTTCCAGTTCTCACGTGCCTTGAGCGCCGCTGAGCGGCGCCAGCATCGGAGGTAAACGATGAACTGGGCCAGCATCATGACCAGGGGAGCATAAAGGCAGATCAACAGATCGGCGACAGTGCCGTAAGCACTGCCGGCGACAGCTCCGCCCAGCGCCGCCAGAGTCACCAAGGCCATCGCGGCAGAATAAAAGCGTTTCATACGGCCGACTTCAGGCAGCGTATGCGCCGTTTCCGGCACCCGGATACCAAAAAGCAACGCCTTGCGGGTGATGTAAGGCAAGATGGCCAGTAAGGCGCCGATGACCAGGATCATAAAAATGTTCAAAAGAAAGAAAAGCTGGTTAAATTGTGCTGCGTCTTTCATAATGTCGCTCCTTAAACGCCGGGTTTATTATTTTTCGCCGCCGCTGCCGGCGATGAGGCCGGGAAGTCGGCAACGCTGTCTTGCTGCCGGATTTGCCGGTATATTTTTACGCAATAATCTGCAAAGGCCGCCGCGTCCATGCCGTGGCATGCGGCTTCGGCGGCGATCGGCCGCAGCAGCTCCGACAACCGGCTGTAAAATCCGGGATCGGGCGGCGGCATGTCGGCAATCGAGGCGCCCGTACGCCGGTCCATAACCAGATAGCCTTCATCGCGCAATAACGCGTAGGTTTTATTCACGGTATGGATATTGATGCCGATATCCGCCGCCAGCCGCCTGACCGAAGGCAGGCCTTCGCCGGGCTTTAGAACGCCCGAGGCTATGCCGATTATGATCTGATCGCGCAACTGGGTGTATAGTGCCGTCTCGCCGGAAAAATCCACACTTAAAATCATCAGCGCCATCCTGCCTTTCTGTAATATGTGTTATACATCAATTATAACAACAGACACATAAAAAGCAAGCTGCACCGACATTGAATTACCAACATTTCCGGGCGGCTTGCGACAAAGAAAATTTCGGCCGGCCTATCTGGTTTC
>CAYRWC010000160.1:0-6472 GCA_964427795.1 uncultured Oscillospiraceae bacterium
ATCGACGCGGCTTGCCTGGCAGCGCTGATCGGCGGGTATGACCGGATTATCGGACGGCTGCATGAAGCGGGGATCCGTTTGACAATGACCGGCGGTGAAACCGCCGATGTCGGCGATCTGGTCCGCACGGTCATCTGCGACTCGACGCTTTTTGTCCGGCTGCCACGCCGGCAGGTTATCGACGCTTCGCGCATCCGGCCGGGTCTGGCTATCATCGGGCTGGCATCTTTTGGGCATATGAAAAACGAGCCGGGTGAAAACTCCGGCATCGGATCTAACGGATTGACCGCCGCCCGCCATCTTTTGCTGCATTCCTGTTATCGGGAGCGTTATCCGGAATCTTTTGCCGATACCATGCCGGCTGACAAAGCTTATTGTGGCCGCTGGAAACTGGAAGATCATCTGCCGGGAACCGGGCTGTCCGTCGGCGAAGCCCTTTTATCGCCGACCCGGACCTATCTGCCGGTCATTAAGGATATTCTGGCCTTGCCGGACGAACCGGTCGCCGGCCTGATCCACTGCACCGGCGGCGGGCAGGCCAAGTGCCGCGACTTCGGACGCGGCGTCCGCTATATCAAAGATAATCTCTTTCCGACGCCGCCCCTTTTCCAGGCTTTGCACGAATCCGGCCAAATGAGCGGGGAAGAGATGTACCAAGTCTTCAACATGGGCCATCGGCTGGAACTTTATTGTGAAGAGAGCCGGATCGATGAAATCATGGCTGTCTGCGCCAAACATGAACTGGCGGCCAGAGTTGTCGGCCATACCGAGGCGTATGCCGGATCGGCTGTCAATCAGGTGATCATCCGTGATCAGGGACATGAATATCTTTACTTTGCCTCTGATTTATGATATTCTTTTAGATAGTCTGCCATGGTCAAGGTTCTTGGATTGTCCAACCACTTACTTTGCCATTGGTAAAATCAAGGAGGAAATAAGATGGACAAAGCACGCAAATCCGAACTGATCGCCACTTATGGACTGCATGAGGGCGATACCGGTTCACCGGAAGTACAGATCGCCATTTTGACGGAACGGATCAATCACCTGACCGAACATCTCAAGATTCACGCGAATGATCACCATTCCCGACGCGGCTTATTGATGATGGTTGGACAGCGCCGAGGCATTCTTGATTATTTGTCCAGCATTGATATCGAACGGTACCGTGTGATCATCAGCAAACTCAACATCAGAAAGTAAAACAACGAAAGCAGTGGTGGGCGTCTTCCGCTCACCACTGTTCACGTCGTGAACAGCCTGCGGGCTGTAGAAGGTAGGTTGCGCGGCTGGGCGAGAACGGCCCCGGACCCTACAGGCTACCGTCCCGCGGGTAAAAGCAAGCCGCAAGGCTCATATCCCAAGGAGGTATGATATGGAAAAAATATTTCAGATGACCCTGGCCGGCAAACCACTGATTGTGGAAACCGGCAAACTGGCGCAATTCGCCAACGGATCCTGCCTGATCCATTATGGCGATACGGTCATACTGGCCACAGCGACCGCTTCGGCGGCTCCGCGCGCCGGCATCGACTATTTTCCGCTCAGCGTCGATTATGAAGAGAAGCTTTACAGTGTCGGCAAAATCCCCGGCGGCTTCATTAAAAGAGAAGGCCGTCCGTCGGAAAAGGCCATTTTAACGTCGCGGGTCATTGACCGCCCGTTCCGTCCCTTGTTCCCGAAGGATCTGCGCAACGATGTCGCCGTCAACAACCTTGTCTTGTCTGTCGATCAGGACTGCTCTCCTGAAATAACGGCCATGCTCGGCAGCTCGATTGCCATCGCTATTTCCGATATCCCCTGGAACGGTCCGGTAGGCGGCGTTCAGATCGGCCTGGTCGATGGCAAGGTCGTCATCAATCCGGACGAAAAGCAGCGGGCTGTCAGCCAAATGCAGGTCACCCTGGCCGGCACGGAAGAAAAAGTCTGCATGATCGAAGCCGGCGCCAACGAAGTGCCCGACGAAGTCATGTTGCAAGCTATTATCGACGGCCATCAGGTCATTCGTGAAATCTGCGTTTTCATCAAGAGCATTGTCGCTGAAATCGGCAAAGCAAAATTCACCTATGAGCCGATCACGGTTTCCGAGGATGTGTTTGCCGCGGTCAAGGCATTTGGCTATGACCGGATGCGCGAAGCCGTTCTGTCTGCCGATAAAAGCGTCCGCGATGCCCAGGTTGCTGAATTGCAGGCTGCTACAGCCGAGCATTTGAATGGGATCAATCCCGAATGGGGCGCGATGGCCGGCGAAGCCATTTACAAATTGGAAAAGAAAGTTGTCCGCGAATATCTCTTTAAAGAGCATCAGCGCGTCGACAACCGCAAACTTGATGAAATCCGCCCGCTTTCCGCCGCAGTCGGAATCCTGCCGCGTGTTCACGGTACCGGGCTGTTTCAGCGCGGTCAGACACAAGTTCTGACGACCTGCACCCTGGGGCCGTTATCCAAAGTTCAGATGCTGGACGGCTTGGATAATGAAGAGGAAAAGCGGTACATGCATCATTACAATATGCCCGGCTACAGCACCGGTGAAGCAAAATCCAGCCGTTCTCCGGGCCGCCGCGAAATCGGTCACGGCGCTTTGGCGGAACGTTCCCTCGTGCCGGTTCTGCCCAGTGAAGAAGAATTCCCATATGCCATCCGCTGCGTTTCCGAAATTCTGATGTCCAACGGCTCGACTTCGCAAGGTTCCGTCTGCGCCAGCACCCTGGCCCTGATGGACGCCGGCGTGCCGATTAAACGTCCGGTCGCCGGCATCTCGTCCGGCTTGATCGTCAATGAAGAAAATGATCAGGATTATCTTGTTTTCATGGATATCCAGGGCATCGAAGATTTCTTCGGCGATATGGATTTTAAAGTTGCCGGCACAACGGAAGGCATTACGTCGATCCAGGTGGATATTAAAGTTGACGGCCTGTCCTATGATGTGATCCGCGACGCTTTCGCCATGACCAGAAAAGGCCGCCTGCAGATCATCAATGAAGTTTTGCTGCCTTGTCTGCCGGAACCCCGCAAGGAACTGTCGTCTTATGCGCCTAAAATCATTCAGACCGTAATCCCGATCGACAAGATCAGGGAAGTTATCGGAGCCGGCGGTAAGGTCATTAACCGTATCATTGAGGAAACCGGCGTGGAAATCGATATTGAAGACGACGGACGTGTTTTTGTCGCTTCGCCGGACACCGTCGCTGCGAAAAAGGCGCTGGCCATTATAGAAGGCATTGCCAATGATCCGCTGCCCGGCCAGGTTTTCGACGGCAAAGTAACCCGTTTGATGAACTTCGGCGCTTTCGTTGAATTTCTGCCCGGCAAAGAAGGCCTGGTCCATATTTCAAAATTGGCCTGGCGGCGGGTTGAACGAGTCGAAGATGTCGTTAAGGAAGGCGATCCGGTCCGGGTTAAAGTCATGGAAATCGACAGCCAGGGCCGCATCAACCTGTCTATTCGCGACTGTGTCGAGAAACCGGCCGATTATGTGGAGACCGACGCCGGTGAACGCCGGCATGACGACCGTGGTCCGCGCGGCGGCGACCGCCGGCATGACGACCGCGGTCCGCGCGGCGGCGACCGTGGCGATCGCGGAGACCGGGGTCCTCGCGGCCGTGGTTATGACCGCTCAGAGCGTCCGGATCGTTCCGAACATGCCGACCGTCCCAAACATGAAGCGGTGGAAGCAGAGCAGGAAGGCGGCGCGACCGGCCCGCAGAGACGCAAAGAACGCGATTTTTAATCTTGTCATAAAGCCGGCCCGGTAAAAAACCGGGCCGGCGCCCCTTGACAGGAGCATCTTCTGACTTTAGAATTGTAGAAGTCCGTCGGGGTGTAGCTCAGGTGGCTAGAGTGCTTGCTTGGGGTGCAAGAGGTCGCAAGTTCAAGTCTTGTCACTCCGACCAAAAAGAAAACTCTGAGGCTGTAAGGCTTCAGAGTTTTTTCCTATACCGGGCGGAGAGGAGCATCTATGCAGGCGAACATCTATCCCGGCCGTGTTGAACGGCCTGATTGGAACAACTCCGAGCTTATCCAACGCGAAAGATTGCCGGCTCATGCGTATTTAGTTCCGTTTCCCGATTTGGCCGGCTGCCGCCACGCCTTATCGGATAACCGGCGTTTATTGTCGCCTTATCTGATCGATTTAAGCGGAACCTGGGATTATCGGTATTATCCGGATATTCAGCAGTTGCCGGAGAACATTCTGTCTTTTCGTTCCGGATTTGAACAATGTCAGGTTCCTGAAGAGGGCGCGGCTTTCCTGTCCGCCGAACCGGCCGCCGGACAATCTCAGAATAGTTATCCTTTCCCGGTTATACCGCCATGGGTGCCTTCGGAACAGCCGGTTATCGTTTACCGTCGGACCTGCCGGCTGCCGCTGGCCTGGAGCGGTTTACGGAAACGACTGGTTGCTCACGGTTTGCGGTCCGCCGGCCATGTCTTTGTCAACGGCCGTTTTTACGGTTATACACAGGGAAGCGGGCTGCCTGCCGAATTTGATCTATCGACCGCTTTTCACGATGGCGACAATGAACTGTTCATTCTGGTCTATCCTTATTCCATCGGCAGTTATTTTGAAAAACCTTCCGGCCGGCCGGCGGGAATCATTCGCGATATCTATCTGGAAGCCGTGCCGGCAGTTTCACTTTATGATGTCCGGCTGCAAACGGTACCCGATCCGGAAGCCGACAGTTGGCGCCTTGATCTTGACCTGCAGCTGGTTTCCAGCCGCATAGCGCTGGATCAGCCGGTCGTCCGGGCGTCGTTGTATCTGGGCGACGAATGTGTGCAGGAAGGCAGCTGGACGGCGGAACTGCGGCCGGCCGACAAGACGGTCTATGCGCCGCCTATTCAAACGGCCGGTTCATTGAACGCCAGTTTTCAAGTTTCCGGTGTCTTGCCCTGGAATGATGAGCAGCCTAACTTATATGATCTCTATATCGGCGTTGAAGACCGCAACGGCCGGGATTTGGTTTGCGTTCACCAAGCTGTGGGATTTAGAACGCTGACCGGCTCCGGCGGGGATATGCAGATTAACGGCCGGCCGTTAAAGATGCGCGCCGTCAGCTGGCGTTCTGCTTGTGAACCGGAATGGTCGCCCGCTAATTTAGGGCCGTTGATCCGCCATTTGCGTTTATTAAAACAAAGCTGTATGAATGCCCTGTATTTCCGCGATGAGCCGCCGGATCCGATTATGCTTGAATTATGCGATATTTACGGCTTTTATGTCATCGAATCCATACCGGTTGAAGCAGCGGATGCTTCCGTACTGGATGCTTTTGGCCAAAATGACCGTGAATTTCCGGTCCGCTTGGCCATGGACCGAGCCGAACGGCTTATCCGGCGCGATTTTAATCATGCTTGTTTGATCATGTGGTCGGCCGGTTTCCTTCTGCGGGCGGCGCTGGAAGCCATGACCTGGCGGAATGCTTTGATCAGCCAAATCAGGCGTCTGGACGGGACGCGCTGGCTGCAAGGTCCTGATTGCCCGGACTGCGCCGCCCGGCTGGATCAATGGCTGCAGCCGGATCCGGGATATGAATCCTGGCTCGCAGCTCCTGCTTATCCTGATCAGGAACTGCCCGGCGGCTGTCTCTATGATCTAAGCCAGGAACCGTCGCTCCTGAAGGCTTTAAAACAAGTTCTGCGGCCTTTGGATATCCAACCGGTCGACATTCTGGCCGGTACGTTCCGCTTGCACAACCGTCAATCCTGGACGTCCGCCGCCAGCTTTCAGATTGCCTGGCAGCTGATGCGGCAGGGGAAACCGATCCTGAACGGAGAACTGGACGGCATCCGGGCTGATCCGGGATCAGATCAGACGTTCGAAATGCTTTACGGAGATCAAGATTTTGCCGACGGAGCCGATTATGTGCTTCGATTTGCTGTTGAACAAGCCGAACCCTCTCTCTGGGCCGATGCGGGCGATGAAATCTCCAACCAGGAATTTCGGCTCTCAGCCGGCGATATTTCCGAAAAGGCCGGCGGCGGCTATGGCGGCGGGCGTTTGCGTCTGGAATCTGATCGCCATCACCTGATTATATCCGGTTCGCGGTTCTGGCTGGTGTTCAACCGGGTCACCGGCGCTCTGGAAAGCTGGAGATCCGGTGAAAAAGAATTTATCGCGCCGCTGTACGGCGCGAGGCATTCCGGATTGCCGGCCTGCCGGTCGGCCGGTTTCCATTGCAGCTTGCAGCGGCCGTATGAACCGGCCGATCATTCCGATATCCCTTATTGGCAGAAACAGGGGCTGGATCGTCTGTGGACACAGATTCGTTCCGTCCAGGACGGCTGCGACGGCCAAACCGCCGTTGTCGATTTTGACGCGGATCTCGGCGCAGCCGGTCTGCCGGCTTCCTGCCGGCTGGTTTTGCGTTATGAAATCCACGCCGCCGGCGATGTCCAATTGTATGCCTGCTTATCTCCGATTGCCGAGCAAGTTTTATTTTTACCCTGTTTCAGCATGTGCTTGAATTTGAAAAAA
>CAYRWC010000161.1:0-6410 GCA_964427795.1 uncultured Oscillospiraceae bacterium
ACTGATTATATCCTTACAAAGGCTGCCGATTTTCCCAAGACACTGGAAATATTAATAAATGCCGGATATAAAATAGTCTGATTTTTTATTTGTCTTTTTCCGACAACACGTAATAAAATAATAATATCATGTGTATATTAGCATGCTGTATCAGTATGTGTAACTGTATCAGTATGTGAATGTATTGACAGTTGACATAAATGTGATATGTTTAAATATAATTGCAAAAAAGCGGTACCCAACATGCCGAGGACAGTAAAGCCGGTTAACTTTACCGAGTATGATAGGGTTTCACATTTTAGCATGTATAAAATCTGACAAGATATGGTGTATCACACCTTAATCTGCTAAATGTCATTAAGCACACGGGGGTTTAAATATGTCGTTTCATGATTTGGAGATTGCAATTGAAAAATGGAACTTTTATGACATGAAAGAACAACTGAGGGAGCATATATATAAAAGGTCCGAACAGGCTTTCGATGTAGGGGACGAAGCGCGGGATAAGCTAAGAAGCATAGAGGATCTTGAGGCGCGGAAGGAATCTATGCGCAACCGCTTCATCGAAGCGATAGGCGGGCTCCCGTCATTTGATACTCCGCTGAATCCAAGCGTGACGGGATCAATACAATGTGACGGCTTCAGGATAGAAATGATTATTTTTGAGTCACGTCCGGGCACGTACGTAACCGCCAATATGTACATCCCGGATCGTGTCAGTTCGCCAAGTGCAGCCGTGCTGTTCCTCTGCGGACATGCTGAAATTGCCAAGCAAGACAGCCAATATCAGATGGTATGCCGTGCGCTAGTCGGTGCAGGTCTGATTGTTCTGGCTATTGATCCCATAGGACAAGGCGAGAGATGCAGCTATTATGAGAAATCCATCCATGATCTCACCGTAAGATGGGGAACATTCGAGCATGATTATACGGGATCTCAATGTCTGCCGCTTGGTAACTGCATGGCAAAATATTTTCTGCACGATTCCATGAGGGCTGTAGATTACCTTTGTACTCGTAAAGAGGTGGATCCCCGTAGAATCGGCGTAACGGGCAACTCAGGCGGCGGACTCCAAACCGCCATGATGATGCTCGGCGATACCCGAATCGCAGCGGCAGCTCCCGGAACCTTTGTCACGAACAGGCGAATAAATCTGCGTGCCAGTGTTCATCAGGATAATGAGCAGTTGTGGCCGGGAATGAGCAAAGCCGGCCTTGATCATGAAGATTGCCTTCTGATGATGGCGCCGAAACCGGTTTTGATTTTGGCTGCAAAATTTGACTTCTTCCCCATTGAAGGAACCAGAAGTACGGTGGAAAGGTCAAGACGTTTCTGGGATCTTTACGGGAAATCTGAATGTATTGAATTAGCTGAGGATACCTCAATTCATTCCTATACCAGGACATTAGCCAAAAAGTCCGCCGAATTTTTTTCGCTGCATTTATTGGGGAAAAAATCATCGCCTTGTGTTGAAAGTATCGAGACGATTGAGCCGCGGCTTATTCAATGCACGAAATCAGGCCAGGTCAGAGGAGAAATTGACGGCGCCCGCTTTATACAGGATGAAAACGTAGACAACTTGAAGATTCTTGAAAATCAACGCAGATTGCTGCCGGATGCCGATTTGAAAGATAGAGCATACAATTGGCTTAAAGAAGCGGTGTTTGCAAACCGTAAACCTTGCGCCACCAATATGCGACTAAACGACGATTTTATGAAGTATGATTTCAGAGTTCATGACATTGCATGGTGGTCGCAGGAAGGCATTTTCAGTCACGCTTATATATTTACCACAGAAAATTATACCAATATGAACAAACCCTTTACGATCGCCGTTTGGGATGGCGGTACGGGAAATATCCAGAGCCATTCAGACTGGATCAGAAAAGAATGCAGCTTGGGCAGAAGTGTTTTAGTTCTCGATGTTTCGGGAGTGGGCACAAGCAAGCCTAATCATGCTTCAGTATGTGATCCACTTGAATTTTCCGGTATTATCGAAAAACTTTCTTATGATTTGTTTTGGCTGGGTGATAGCCTCGCAGCCATGAGAACCTATGATGTAATCAGAGCCGCAGATATGATCGAAGAGTGGTATGGGGCTCAAAAGGGCGATATCAAGCTTTATGCATATGGCCGTCATGGCGTGTATGCGCAGTTTGCAGCGTTCCTTGATGATCGATTCCAACAAATCAAAGTGGTTCAAGGTATGGGCAGTTATGCAGCATGGGCCGGGGCACATCATTACGATTATTACGATATAAGCAGCATCATCATACCTGACATACTTAAATATTTCGATCTGCCCGATCTGGAGAGATGGACAAGCGGGAATAAACAGACGGAATAGGGATAAAACGACAGAACGCATATAGAGGTATAGTTTGATGGATGATAAGAGAGCTCTTTTTATCGGGGCACATAATGACGACTGTGAATATGGCGCCGGCGGATTGGCTTATATCCTTTCGGAAAAAGGATATAAGGTTACTTTCCTTAATGTTGCCTGCAAAAGAAGGATTTATGGGAAAACTCCTGAAGAGGTTAAACCATTTGAGGCATATAAGGACAACGCAATCATAAAAGAATTTGAAGAGCAGGAACGCAGAGCGGCATCAGTGTTGGGCGCGGAAAAAATCATAGTCGGAAAAAGAGACAACAGTTTTTACGAGTGCAATATCTGATCAAGGGCATCGTTGAGGATATAAAACCGGATATCGCTTTTATACACTGGCCCAAAGACAATCATCCCGATCATGTTGAAGCATCCCGCGCGTCTTTTAAGGCCTTGTGCTGTTGCTCAAAGTGCGAAATACATGCCTTTGAAGCCGGTCCTAATCAAACAATGTCGTATTTTTCTCCTGATTTTTTTATTCGTATCGACAATTGCATGGACAAGCTGAGGGAAAGTTTTATGGAATTCCATCAGGTTTCCGCATCAGGTTTTGATCTTTGTGCCGACAAGGAAGCCGGCGCCGCCTTTAGGGGGTATATGTCAGGATTTAAATATGCCGAAGCATATAAGATACTTAGATTTCCTTCTGCTTATAACGAACTGCTTCTGCCCAAATTGTTAGAACAGGATTATAATTGGGCGGGAAGAGGCGCATATGCGTGGGGACATCAATACTTTTTATAAAGCATGAAGGTAAGCTTAACAGGCAGGTGATGATGATATAACGGTTCATGATTTAGCTGTTTATAAAAACGCATTGGTTTCTGTCGGACAGTATGAGAAATCCTGCGGCTTTATTTGCGGGAAATCGGAAATGGCCAATTGGAATCCGCTCGAAATATGTCAGCTAAATTATCATAGAAGATAAAGAGGCGGCTGCTTATGGTAAAAAAACACCGTAAAATGCTTGGCGATATCCATGCGTCTTCTACAATTGCTCTGATGCGATTGATTGATACACAGAGCAAGACAACGATATGCAACTGGTGTATTGATTATGCTGAAATTCATGTTTTGCCTATTTACGAGAGAAGCTGCCCGAACGACAATCGCCCGCGAAATGCTTTAGCCGCTGCCCGAAGTTATCTTGCCGGCCAGGTGAAGTTTCCGATGGTTAAGGCCATAATCCTGAACGAGTGCCACGCCGCTGCCCGCGAGCTCGAGGATGATCCGGCTGCCCAGGCGGCGGCTCGGGCTTGTGGTCAGGGTTCGGCGGCTGTCCACACGCTGTCGCATTCCATCGGGCTTTTCTTTTACGGAGCGGCGGCGATAGCTTATGACCGTGTCGGAATGAATGAAAAATATGAAGTATACGAAACAATCGCCGAAGAGGTTTGCGCGGATATGAAGGCCGCGTTGCAGGCTGTCGCCGTAAAGAACGAGCCGAACCCGGCGAAAATAAAGTGGTATTGTTGAGGTAGTGGTATGATGTGGAAATGTCCCCGATGCGGCCGCGAGTTTAAAAATGCCAATCAAAATCATACCTGCGGCATAGCGCGATCAATAGACGAGTATATCGCCGGCCAATCCGCCGAGGTCCAGCCGCTTCTGCAGGCTGTCCGCGAAACAATCCGCGCCGCCGCGCCGGATGCCGCGGAATTGATTTCCTGGCAGATGCCAACCTTCCGACAAGGTGAAAATCTCATCCACTTTGCCGCATTCAAGAAACACATCGGTCTTTTTCCCGGCGGTGAGGCGACAAGTGTGTTTGCCGAAAGACTGGCCGGATACAAAACATCCAAAGGAGCCATTCAGCTCCCGCTGGACAAGCCTATTGATCATCATTTAATCGGTGACATTGTACGCTGGCGTGTGGAACAGATCAAGAACAAGTAAAACCTGCTTTTGTCTTAATGGTTTTCCTTCATCCGTATATAAAACAATTCCGGATCGCCCTCGTCCAGCGCATCGACCTTGCCGCAATAAGTGAATCCGGTTTTATGAAGCAGGTTTTGCATGGGAAGATTCGATTGGTTGGTTGAGGTAAAGAGCTTTTGCGTTTTGCATACGGCAAATAAATAGTTCAAAAGGGCAGAGCCAAAACCGCAGCGCCTGTACTTTTCCGCTACCATGAGCAGTTCAATAAAAGCGTTATCAAAAAAAGTATAATCCATAATGGCAAAAGCCTTGATAACGCCACCTGATAAGGCAATATAACAGTCGCCGTGTTTAATAGCACGAGAAATAAAGTCGATACGCTGCAAGGGATCGGCATTGAAGATACCGGGTATATCTGATTCGACTGCAATTCTGATATAAATCTTATTATTTTCGATATCGCAGGCTTGGCATAAGCTGATGCGGGTCACGATCTCATCGGCAATTTCCGACAGCGATTTTGTGCCGTCAACGATGAGGTCGGACGTCGGTTTCTGCATTTCGGGCATACGCGCATAAGTAGGCCGCGAGCGCGTCAGATAAAAACGAAGCTCCTTGTCCAGTCCGGCAAGGCTTACCTCCTCAACATCGGCGGTATGGGTGTTTATGTCGCGGCTCGTATAATCGCGGATAATCCGCCGGGCTAAGGCTACATCCAAGGGGACGTCAATAAAGACGGCAAGATTGATGTACTCCCCGACAAGCTTGTTCCCATAACCGAACGGGAAATCAAGAATGATGTAATCCAACGGTTCGCCCAGTAAGCGCTCAATGTCGGCGGCAACCGGCTCGGTATGCCATTCGTTGTCGCTCGAATCCGCCGACCATTCATTGATATCACGGTCGAGATAGACACGGTCGCCGTAATCATCAAAACTGATTACGGCGGCGTGAGCAAAACGATCTTTTAACGTTTTGACGATCTCCGTTTTGCCGCTGCCGGATAAACCGGATATGCTGATCACAAATGGTTTTTTCATATCATTTCCGCTTTCTCCGTTTGGTCCGGCTCAAAGCCTTCTGTTTTTGCTTTGATCGCCGCCATTGTTTTTTCGCAAACGCCGCAAGCCGAACGGCAATCCTTGATATCGGGAATTACGCCCAGTTTTTCGGCATATCGTAAAAGCTCAGCTGCTCCGCCGCTTAACAACGCTTTGAATTCGGGTATCTGGTATGGATCATAACTGTCGACGATATCTAAAACCTCCTGACGATAGATATTGCCTATCGCCTTCGTGCAAAACTTGACATCGCCGTTCGGATTGATACTTAAACAGTCTATTGAATCGAGCTGTGTGGTGTACGGAGCGGAACCGCACGGCGCCGACAGATCGGTTTGCTCCGGCGGCGGAAACCATTCGGCGAGGTATTTGAGCGCGTTGCCGGCCGGGAAAATGTCATTGCCCGCATTAACCCTGATGCCCTTGTCGGAAAACAGTTTGATTAATCGCTTGGTTTCTGCATTGTATGGATTGTCATGCGTTTCGTTTACCAGCCATGCCGGATGAACGCGCAAAGAGGGAACGCTGTTTTTTATCAGTGCGTCTGCGAACTGCATGACCGGTTCGATGGGAATAAATTCTTGATGGAAGACATCAACGGACAGCAAAACATCATTAACCCCTGACGCGCAAAGCGCTTCCGCTGCTTCTTCAATTTTTTGCTCGCTGCGAGAGAAATAGCCGTTGGTGATAAGCTGCCGCTTTGGGATGCCGCAGTCGCGGGCCGCGGCGTGAATGTCACAAACGGTTTCGGCGTATAACAAAGGTTCGCCGCCGAACGTCATCAATGATTCAATCGTAAATCGTTCCGCGAGCCGTTTGATCGCAGATATCGCCGCCGCCGCGTCCACATGGCCTTCGGCCGGCGAATGTCCGCCGTTGGAGCAGTGCTTGCAATGGCCACTGCAAGCATTGGTGACAATAAATTCAATCCGTTTCAAATCAATGTACATCATTCCACCTCGATATTCCGGATCATGATGCCCTTCATGTATTCAGAATCATTGTGAAAACGCATAATGACAGCTTTTTCTTCCTCGGTGCAGCCAATCAATATTTTAATCTCCGAATCCTTTTTA
>CAYRWC010000162.1:0-6407 GCA_964427795.1 uncultured Oscillospiraceae bacterium
GCGGCTGTTCCAATTTACCCGGCCTTATCGCCGCAATCTGATTATTTTGGTCATCCAGATGGTTTTTGTCGGTTTGATGGACGCCGTACTGCCGTTGTTCAACCGCTTTGCCATCGATTCCATCGCCCTGCCCGGGCGTCTGGAGCTTCTGCCGCCTTTCGGCCTGGTAGCTCTGGTGGTGATCATCCTCCAGGCGATTAACGTCAAATATATGATCGCCACCGCCGGCAAGCTGGAATGCCATATTCCTTATGATATCCGCCGGGCCGCCTTTGCTAAGCTGCAGACGATGCCGCTGTCTTACTATGACAATACGCCGGTCGGCTGGCTGCTGGCGCGGCTGACTTCCGACTGCCGGCGTCTGGGCAATACCTTGTCCTGGAATGTGGTTGACCTCTTCTGGTCGTTGGCCATGATGGTGCTGACTGCGATATTCATGCTTTTTCTGAACTTGCGGCTGGCTTTGCTGGTTTTGGCCACAGTACCGGTCCTGGCCGTACTCAGTCTGGTTTTCCAGAAGAAGATTCTGTTTAATTACCGGAAGGTCAGAAAATTCAATTCGCACGTGACCGCCGGCTTCAATGAAGGAATCGGCGGCGCCAAAACCATCAAATCCCTGTCCATCGAGCCTTCCATCCATCAATCCTTTATGGATACCACCCGGGATATGCGCGATTTTGCCGTGCGCGCCGCCACGATTTCCGCCGTTTACACCCCTCTGGTTCTGTTGCTGGGTTCGATCGCGACCGGCCTGGTTCTATGGCGCGGCGGCCTGAACCTGGAAACGGGCTTGGCCGGCAGCATCGGTTACGGTACGCTGGTCGCGTTTATCTCCTATGCCGTTCAGTTTTTTGAACCGGTCAAGCAGTTCGCCCGCGTGTTTACCGAATTGAATTATGCTCAGGCGTCGGCCGAACGGGTCATGGCGCTGATCGACATGCAGTCGGATATCCGCGACAGCGCCGCCGTCGAAAACGCCTATGGCGAGATGCTCGACTCCAATCGCGATCAATGGCCCGAGTTTCATGGGCAAATCAGTTTCCGCGATGTGACATTCCGTTATAAGGACGGTGAAAATATCCTGGAGCATTTCAACCTCGATGTCAAAGCCGGCGAAAAAATCGCCATCGTCGGCGAAACCGGCTCCGGTAAAACAACCATGGTCAATCTGGCTTGCCGCTTCTATGAGCCGACAGAGGGCCAGATCCTCGTCGACGGTATCGATTACCGCGAACGGCCGCTCTTGTGGATGTACGCCAATCTCGGTTATGTGCTGCAGGAACCGCATTTGTTCAGCGGAACAGTGCGGGAAAACATCGCTTACGGCCGTTTGAACGTTGATGACGAGATGATTGAAAAAGCGGCCCGGATTGTCAACGCGCATGATTTCATTATGCAAATGGATAAAGGATACGAAACAGAAGTCGGCGAACGCGGCAACCGTCTGTCGACAGGACAAAAGCAGCTGATCAGCTTTGCCCGCGCCATTCTGGCCGATCCGGGCATGTTCGTTCTCGACGAAGCGACTTCGTCCGTCGATACCGAAACCGAGCATCTGATCCAGGAAGCCATGAACAAGGCGCTGCACGGGCGCACCAGTTTCATCATCGCCCATCGTCTGTCGACCATCCGCTCAGCAGACCGCATTTTGGTCATCGATAAAGGTAAAATCGTTGAGGAAGGCAATCAACGGGATTTGCTTTTGAAAAAGGGCCATTACTGGCGGCTGTATACCAATCAATTCATGGATGAACAAGCCAAAGCGCTTAACCGGTAATAAATGCGCCCGCTTTGACCGCGGGCCGCGGCAGGAAAAAGATACGGTAGGGAGCAGCGTATGAAAGCATATCTCGGTATTGACGGAGGCGGCACCAAAACCCAGTTTTTATTGGCCGACGCCACAGGCCGTATTCTCGCGGCCGAACGGCTGGGTGGCATCGACTTTACGCAAATCGGCATAGCCGGCGTTCAGGCCGTTCTGGAAGAAGGGCGGGCTTCAATCCTGCGGCAGGCGGCCGAACGAACCGGTCCGGTTGAGATCGCCGCGCTTTGCGCCGGACTGACGTTAATCAGCGAATACCGGTCCTGGGATGAACAGTGCCCCCGTCTGCTGGCCGCCGTTTTCCCGGGAACATCCATCCGCTGCGTCAACGACTCTATTATCGCTCTTTATGGGTCGCTGGCGCTCAAACCCGGCATTCATCTGGTCGCCGGAACCGGTTCGATCGTCAGCGGGCGCGACCCGACCGGCGCGACGGCGCGCTGCGGCGGCTGGAATGAATTTTTTTCCGACGAAGGTTCTTGTTATTGGCTGGGCCACAAAGCCTGTGAAATTTTCGCCAGACAGGCGGACGGACGCCTGAAACGCGGGCCGTTGTATGATATCTTGCGGCTTCACCTGGGTCTGCGGCGGGATTTTGACCTGATCGGCTATTATCATGACAATCTGCAGGGCTTCCGCGAAAAGATCGCCGCCTTGCAGATCATCCTGGCCCAGGCCGCGGCAGCCGGGGATGACGCGGCAATAAACGCTTATGCCGACGCAGCCCGCGAATTAGCGCTGATGGTTAAGGCGGTTCGTTCCCGCCTGGTTTTCGGCGACGCCAAAGCCGTCGCCGTATCGTGCACCGGCGGGCTTTTCCGGTCCGGCGCCCTGATCCGAGTCCCTCTGCAAAGCCAATTGCCGGATGATCAATTCTTATTGTCCGAGCCCTGTTTTTCACCTGCGGCCGGTGCCCTATTAGGCGCTTATGAACAAGGTGGCCTGAATGGCGGACAAATATCGGCGCTCATGCCCATTCTGAAAGAAGAAGACCGTGCGCACGATTTTCACTAGAAAATGATTCGGAAGCTCTTGATTTCATAGGGTTTGATATCAAAATCAACCGTATTGCCGATAACCGTCAGTTTCCGCAGCGTCCGTTCCAGAACATCGCATTCCTCGACCGCCTTCGGCGCGCAGCCCAGCGTGAGCCTGACCGCGCCGCGCCGGTTGCAGTATTCGAACAGGCGGAAGATCAGGCCGTCGCCTTCTTCAGCCCGCTTGACGGTTTCCAGCATGACATGATCGTCGGTATCGACGCGGCAAAGCGAGAAAGAATCGGGCAGCGCACCTTCTTCTGCCGCCTTCTGCTCCGCGGCTTGAATTTTTGCGTACAGCGGTATATTCAGCGAATATGCCTGCTGCATGGTCCGGGCCTGGCGCCAGTCTCCGGCATGCGGATATAAAGAATAAACCAAATGATGCTGTTCCCGATCGGCGTGAGGATTGGGCGACATGCCTGATTTCAGCAGTGTCAGACGCATGACGCCGTCGCGGATATCGTGACCGTACTTGCAGTCGTTCATCAAACTGACGCCATATCCATCTTCCGACAAGTCGGCCCATTTATGGGCGCAGACTTCAAAGCGGGCCCAATCCCAGGATGTATTCCAATGAGTCGGCCGGGTCAGGTTGCCGAACTGGATATCATATGTAGCGGTTTCCGCATGGATATCGACCGGGAATTCCACTTTCAGAAGCAGCTCGTTTTCTTTCCAATCGATAAAAGTATCAAAGTCGATCCGCGGCAGCTGATCATAAAGATATACGGTTTGGATCAAAACGGAATCCAGGAAAGGCCGGGTAATTTTAAGGCCGGCGCGAACCGGGCCGTTTTCCGTCACTTCGATCGAAGCGGCTTCATCGAGGCTCCAGCTCTTCTGCTGGTAATAAATATCGATATCCCAGTTTTGGTGGGCCATCGGTTTATCTTCGAAAGCCCGGAAAACATTGCCTTTCCGGCTCGGCTGGAGAATATCCCGGCCTTGTTTTTTATCCAGGATCCGGCTCAGATTTCCCTGTTCGTCCAGCTCGATCAGCCAAAAACGGTTTTCCAAACGGCGGGAGTCGGCCGATAGAGATGATTCAGAAGCCGCCGGGTCCGGTACTGAAGGCCGGGTTTCTGCCGGATTAATCGGCAAACAGCAATAACCCTTGGCCGGTACAGCCGGTGAAAGGAAAATCAGTCCGCCCGCGGTCCGCTGAACCGGCAGCGCGGTTTTTTGGATCGGATCGAATAGGACCGGCAAAGCCGATTCTTCCGGCCAGGGCAGGCATACCAGGTCGCCGCGGTCAAATCCGGCCGTATTGGCCAGGACAACCGCTTGTCCGGGCAGGCCGATCCGGCCGGCGATCTGCCCGAGAGACCGATTTGCCATTTGGCGGCCGTTCTTCAGGACTTCTTCATATTGCGCAGCTGAATCGCGATAGACCGGTTCAATGGATGAGCCGGGTAAAATATCATGGAACTGATTGAGCAGAATGGTTTCCCAGCCCTGGCTCAGCAAGGCGGCCGGATATGGGTCCCGCACCTGCAGCGCGGCCAGCGACGCCAGTGTTTCGGCATCCTGGTAAAGAAGCTCGGCTTTGCGGTTATACCGCTTATTGCGCGCCATCGACGTATAGGTGCCCCGGTGGTATTCGAAATAAAGTTCGCCGACCCACTTTTTCAGCCAGAGACTGTCCTTCACCGTCTTGTCCAGACGCTTGAAAAAATCGCCGGCCCGGCCGGGCACGACTTTCGGGCAGCCCGGTATTCCCCGCGCCATACGTTTGCCTTGCTCAAGCATATCCTCGGTCGGACCGCCGCCGCCGTCGCCATAACCATAAGCAACCAGGATATCTTCGTGAATTTGTTTCTCCTGGTAACGCTTCCAGCCGCCCATAATCGCCTTTGGCGTCAGATAGCCGTTATAGGTGCTGAAATGCGGTGTCGGATTATAATATTCCGAAGTAGTCGTGATAAAATGCGTTAATACTTGCGATCCGTCGATGCCCTGCCATAGGAAGGTGTCGGCCGGTATGGGATTGTACTGGTTCCAATTGATTTTCGTGGTCATAAACGAATCGATGCCCGCCAGTCGCAGGATCTGCGGCAAAGCGGCGCTGTAGCCGAAGACGTCGGGCAGCCAGAGAACATGATTCTCGACGCCGAATTCATCCCGGAAAAAGCGTGTGCCGTAGATGAGCTGGCGGATAAAGGATTCGCCTGACGCCAGATTGCAGTCGGCTTCCAGCCACATGCCGCCTTCCGCTTCCCAGCGGCCTTCGCGAACCCGGGCTTTGACCTTTTCATAAACCTCCGGATAATCTTGTTTGAGAAACTGATAGAGTTGAGGCTGCGACGACATAAAGATATACTCCGGGTGTTCCTCCATCAGCCGAAGCACGGTGGAAAAACTGCGGGCGACCTTTTCCCGGGTCTGCGCCAGCGTCCAGAGCCAGGCTACGTCTATATGAGTATGGCCGACGCTGGTGGCCGTTATGTTCTGCCGGCCGCACATCGCCTGATAGAACCGTTCTTCAAGAAAATCCCGGGTTGTCTGCACCGACTGGTAAAACAGTTCGGAATAAGGTTTTCGCAGGTCGAGATGATTGACGGCCTGGTTCAGGACATCCAGCATATCCAGCTTGATTTTGTCTCCTTCCGGCAGTTCAGCCGCCACCAACGCCGGAACATAAAGGTCATAATATAAAGCTTTAACAGCCTTATCTTCTTCTTGCAGCTGCAGATACAACTCCGTTTGTTTATCGACCAGACCGGCATAAGCCTGCAGATCGATTCGGCAGCGCGCTCCTAAAGGCGCCTCATCATAAAGAACGCCGGCGCGATGATTGATATCCATGCCCTGCCTCAGCGCTCCGTCGACAAACAGCAAAAACTGGCGGCTGTTGTCGGACCAGTTTTCCTGATCCACAGAAACGTCCAGCAAGACCTTCCGGCCGGCCATCATATCGGGAATGATGATGTCGGCCTGAAACCAGGCATGGCTGTCGTAACCGCCCCAACGTTCTCCGCGGGAAAATGTCTGCCACGGCCCCTGTCCGGCTTCGGCAGGATTTCTGAAAAAACCCTTGCGCCAGCGTATATCACCGACGATGCACCGCTGTTTGATTATCAGGGCTGAAAGGTCGCCGCAGATCCTTTCGATACGCTGCTGTGTATAATACATCATCTACCTCCCGGCCTTCACCGGCCGCTTCGTGTTTGCCGTTTTAACCGTGCTGCAGACTTATTCTTGTTCCGGTTCCTGTTCATGGCCGCGGTACCGCTTCTTTTTTGCAGCCAGCATCAGGAGGAAAAACAGCGGATTGGCGGCCGCGGCCATCATGCCGTTGACGCCGATCATCGCGTCGAGGCTGTCGCTGCCGTCGTCGATTAGATAGGTCCGGGTCGACGGCGGGTTTTTCAATCCGGACGCCCCCAAGTCGATTCGGCCGTCACATAAAGTCAAACGGCCGGGCACATCGAGAAGATCTTGTTCAAAGGTATCCAGAAAATGAGCGTAGATGTCGATAATTTGTTTGTTAAAGGTGGTAAACGGATCATTGGGACCGGTGCGCATCAGAGACACATGGTCCAGCA
>CAYRWC010000163.1:0-6365 GCA_964427795.1 uncultured Oscillospiraceae bacterium
AATCGGCGGATTTGCTGGACAACCTGGATAATCTGGCCAAACCGGCAGCCATGACAATGCCGCTGCCGATGGAACAATTAGGCCAGGGTTATGGATTGATCCTGTACCGGGCGCAGGTTCGCGGCCCGCGTGAATCGCTGCCGGTCCGTTTTCAGGCTTTGCGCGATCGGGCGCATATTTTTGCCGACGGGATCTTTCAGGGCATCCAGTATCGCAATGACGCCGAGGATGCTGTGGAACTGGCTATACCGTCCGCCGGCCTGCAGCTGGACGTTTTAGTTGAGAATATGGGCCGCGCCAATTACGGGTATTATCTGGCCGACCGCAAAGGCGCTGTCGGCGGCATCCGGCTGGGTCAGGTTTTCGTATATCATTGGCTGGCTTATCCGCTGCCGCTCGACGACCTGTCCGGCCTGAAATTCAAATCCGGCATACAGCCTTTCAACGGCCGGCCGCAATTCTTGCGCGCGACACTGCATCTTGATGAAAATCCGGGCGATACTTTTGTTAAGCTGCCAGGTTTTAAGAAAGGCATCATTTTTGTCAACGGCCGCGTTCTGAGCCGCTACTGGTCCGTCGGTCCGCAAAAGTCCGCCTACCTCCCGGCGCCCTTCCTCCGGGCAGGCGATAATGAGCTTATTGTCCTGGAATTGGACGGCCGTACTGAACAAACGATTTTGTTGGACGATCATATGGATTTGGGCTGACGGGATTGGGAACACATAACGGGTGGGAACACATAACGGGGCGGACTGCGGATCCGCCGCCTTGGGGATCGGCCGGCCGGATCATCCGCATTCCGGCAGCCGAATAGTTTTTCTTGATAAAGTATGGCTATTCAGTGTAAAATACTGATGTAGTGCCGTCATAACCATACCGCTGCCGAAAGAACCGACGATTCGCAATAGCCGGGATGCTGAACCGCAAAAGGACCGCCTATGAAGAAGTATGTAATCATTGTCGCTGTCTTTATTGTTTTGGGCATTATCGCGCTCGTTATTCCGATGACGATAAGATATGACTATATCCAGTATGAAAAAGATATGCAGGCGCATGTCTTAAGCTGCAGCAGCGGCGATTTGATCGCGTCATACAAGGGCGTAAAAACAAAAGTTCTCGGCCAGAACATCAGTAAGCTGCAGACGGTAATAACGGTAACGGAGCGGTCGCTGGTTTTCTTTCGCCCGAAATATGATCCGGATACCGCTGTGAAGCTATCTTTCCCGGACCAAGCCGAACTGGTTATTGTTGAGGATTCTGCCAAAGACGATAAAGTTTATGTTTTTTATCATCATCAGTCGGCGGACCGTTGCTATGCCATCGAAGGCTACGGCGCGTTTAAATGGATTACCGATGCGATCAGTCCGGAAGGAATTTATCAGGCCAACGAATTGATAACCGGATGATAACCTGGTTAATATTCATGTAGAACTGCAGCCGGACAACTTTTATGTTCGGGCGTATATCGATTGAGTGATGTGATTTTCGCGTAATGGCCGCGACGTATCGGGGCAAATTCCCTCTAAATGCACTTGTTATTATATTTGTTAACAATATGTTAAGAAAACGTGAAAAGCCCGGTCGGCGCTTCCATATAACATTTCTACAAATAAAACATTAATTTCGTGTTGTGCAAAATGTTCGCATTGTCTGTAAAAAGCCCGACAATCGAACACCGACTGGACTTGACAAGAAAGAGAATACAAGATAAAATTTTGTTGTCGTTTAATTTTACAGTAGAGAGGCGATTAGTATGAAGAGAAATTTATGTATAATCCTGGCCGCCTGCCTGGCCATCCTGGCTTTGGCCGGCTGTTCGCAAGGATCCGGCAATTCGGCCAATGAAATCAAGATCGGCATCAATTATGAATTGTCCGGCAATGTGGCGACCTACGGCCAAAGCTCCGTCGACGGCATCATGATGGCTATCGATGAAATCAATGCCGCCGGTGGCGTTAACGGCAAAAAACTGGTTGCCGTCAAATATGACAACAAATCCGAGCCTGCCGAAGCGACAACGCTGGCCAATAAACTGATTTCACAGGATAAGGTAGTCGCTATTCTGGGACCGGCGACTTCCGGCTCATTCAAATCGGAAATTCCGGTTGCCGATAAAAACAAGATCCCGGTTATTTCCGGTTCGGCAACGGCAGACGACGTGACCATTGACGCCAGCGGCCTGAAGGAATATGCGTTCCGCATCTGCTACACCGACTCTTTCCAGGGAACCGCCATGGCGAATTTCTCCGCAAAGAACCTGAAAGCAACCAAAGCCGTTATTATCAAAGACAATTCCAGCGATTATGCCAAAGGCCTGGCGGAGAATTTCACCACGACCTTTACCGCCGCCGGCGGCACCATTGTCGGCGAAGAAGCTTATGTTTCCAAGGACACCGACTTTAATGCCATTTTAACCAAGATCAGAAGCCTGGATTTTGATGTTATTTATTTGCCGGGTTATTACGAAGAAGCCGGCCTGATCATCAAGCAAGCCCGCGCTTTGGGCATTGACGCCCCGATCCTCGGCGCCGACGGCTTCGATTCACCGTCGCTGGCGGAACTGGCAGGAACCGATGCCCTGAACAATGTATACTTCACCAACCATTATTCATCCTTGGATAAAGATCCCACCGTTACCAATTTTATCGCGGCTTTTAAAGCCAAATATAACAAGGAACCCGACGCGTTTAATGCCCTGGGCTACGATCTGGCCAAATTCCTGGCCGATGCGATCAAGCGCAGCGACAAGCTTGATGGCGAAACGCTGAAAAACGCCCTGGCTTCAACCAAAAATTTCTCAGGTGTTACCGGTTCGTTCAGTATCGACGAGAATCATAATCCTATTAAAGCGATTGTTGTCGTCGGTTTGAAAGACGGTGTTCAGGATTCTGCCGTCAAGGTTGAGTCTTGATCTAAGCCGGCTTTCGCGCAACAATTATAAACAATTAACGGATAGTACGAGGGTGGACATCGTTTCACCCTCGCTTCTCTGTCCAAGGATCATGACTGGGAAACGTTGGGGGATGTAGCATGGAACAGTTTTTACAGCAGGTCATCAACGGGTTGTCCCTGGGCAGCATTTATGCCCTGATTGCTCTGGGATATACAATGGTTTATGGCATCATCAAACTCATTAATTTCGCTCATTGCGATGTCTACATGATTGGCGCCTATGCCGGCTATTATGCCATGACTGTGCTGAAGCTGGGCATCATACCGTCCCTGCTGATTGCCATGGCTGTCTGCACGCTGATGGGCGTCGTCATCGAGAAAATTGCCTATAAGCCATTGCGCAATGCCTCGCGCATCGCCATCCTGATAACGGCCATCGGCGTATCTCTGTTTTTGGAATATGGCACCATGTTTCTTGTCAAAGCCAATGTGCGCGCCTATCCGGAAATGACCGGATGGATCGCCGAAAGCTATCATTTCGGCGGCATAACCATAACGGCGCAGCAGATCCTTATACTGTCGATTACCATTTCCCTGATGATTGTCCTGCAATTCATTGTCAAGCGGACCAGGATCGGCAAGGCTATGCGGGCTGTTTCGCTCGACCGCGACGCCGCTGAACTGATGGGCATCAGTGTCGATGCCACGATATCGTTCACTTTTGCCCTGGGATCGGCTCTGGCCGGCGCCGCGGGCGTTTTGGTCGGCATCTATTACAATTCGATCAATCCTCTGATGGGCGTTCTGCCGGGCCTGAAAGCTTTTGTCGCCGCTGTGTTCGGCGGCATCGGCTTGATTCCCGGCGCTATGATCGGCGGCTTTTTCATCGGCACGGTCGAGGTTTTTGTATCCGGCTACGGTAATTCCATGTATAAAGACGCGGTTGTTTTTGCCATTCTGATCTTGATTTTGATTGTCAAACCTGCCGGCCTGCTTGGCAAAAATACCAGAGAGAAGGTGTAAGCGCTTGAAAAAACTGATGAGTCATCCGGCCTTACGAAAACTTCTCCTGATTGTCCTGACTTATGCCGTCGTGGAAAGCCTGATTTTGGCCGGCGTAATCAACGATTACCTGCAAGCCACTTTGGCGACCATCTGCATCAACATCATTTTGGCTGTCAGCCTGAACCTGATCACCGGCTTTACCGGCCAGTTTTCTTTAGGGCATGCCGGATTTATGGCGATCGGCGCTTATATCTGCGCGATGATCACCACACGGTATCCCAGCATACCGGGATTCTTGCTGGGCGTTTTCGCCGGCGCTTTATCCGCGGCGATCGTCGGCTGCCTGGTCGGTTTGCCGACCTTGCGCCTGCGCGGCGATTATCTGGCTATCGCCACATTGGGCATGGCGGAAATCATCCGGATCATTTTCCTGAATCTGGAAATTACGAACGGCGCGGCGGGCTTGAACGGGATTCCGCAGTTTGTCAATTTTAACTGGCTGTATTTGTTTACAGCCGGCACGGTGGTTATGATCACGTTTTTCCTGCGTTCATCACCCGGCCGCTGCTGCATTTCCATTCGCGAGGATGAGATCGCGGCGGAAGCGATGGGCATCAACACCACCAAGTATAAAGTGCTGTCCTTTACGACCGGCGCGTTTTTCGCCGGCATCGCCGGCGCTCTGTACGCTTCATATTTCTATTTTATCAAGCCGGATTTGTTCGGCTTCCTAAAATCGATCGATGTTCTGGTTATCGTCGTGCTGGGCGGTTTGGGCAGTATCTCCGGCTCGATCATCGCCGCCATATTGCTGGCTTTGATATCGACCTATCTGCAGTCTTTCCCGGAATTGCGCATCGTCATTTACGCCGCCATGCTTGTCGTCATTATGTTGTTCAGACCGCAAGGCCTGATGGGATCCAAGGAACTCTCACTGTCCCTGTTTAAAACCTGGGGCGATAAGCTGAAGTTTAAGAAAGAGAGGCCATAATCGATGGATATACTCTCAGTAACGGCATTGACGAAATCATTCGGCGGTCTGACGGCAGTGTCCAATGTGGATCTGACGATTAAGGAAGGCGAGCTGGTTGGCTTGATCGGTCCAAACGGCGCCGGGAAAACAACGGTTTTCAATTTGCTGACCGGCGTTTATCTGCCGACATCCGGCGCGATTGTCCTGAATAAAGAAGGCGAGTCCCGGAAAATCCAGGGCTTGAAACCTTATACCATCTGCAAGGAAGGCATTGCCAGAACCTTTCAGAATATTCGCCTGTTCCGTGAGCTGACAGTGCTCGACAATGTCCGCAGCGCCATGCATCAGGATGCGAAGTATAATTTATTATCATCTTTTTTCCATATACCGCCATATTCCAGAGTGGAGAAGGAAATCTCTCGTAAAGCGGTCGATTTGCTGACCATTTTCAAATTGGACGGCAAGCAAAATGAATTGGCAAAAAATCTGCCTTACGGCGAGCAGAGAAAGCTGGAAATCGCCCGCGCATTGGCGACACATCCGGTTTTACTTCTGCTGGATGAACCGGCCGCGGGCATGAATCCGGTCGAGACGGCTCAACTGACCGAATTGATTGACTGGATACGGACCGAATTTAAACTGACGATTCTGTTAATCGAACATGATATGTCGCTGGTCATGAAAATATGCGAACGGATCTATGTTCTGGATTATGGCATGGTCATCGCCGAAGGTACGCCGGATGAGATCAAGTCGAATAAGCGGGTCATCGAAGCTTATCTGGGGGAGGAAGCCGCCAATGCTTGAACTGAATCATATCAATGTCCATTTTGGCGTGATCCATGCGCTGAAGGATATATCGCTGAATGTCGGCGCCGGTGAAATCGTAACCTTGATCGGCGCCAACGGCGCCGGTAAAACGACTACCCTGCGGACAATCTCCGGTTTGAAGAAAGCAACGAACGGGACTATCTTGTTCGAAGGCAAGGATATTACCAATATGTCCGCCCGCGACCGGGTTAAGCTGGGCATTTCGCAAGTTCCGGAAGGGCGGCGCATATTTTCAGAGATGACGGTGTTGGAGAATCTTGAATTGGGCGCTTACCTCAGCCGGGACAAAAAACAGATCAGCCAGGACATGAAAAGTGTCTTTGAGCGGTTCCCTATTTTAGCCGACCGGAAAAAGCAGGCTGCCGGCACTTTGTCGGGCGGCGAGCAGCAGATGCTGGCTATGGGCCGCGCCCTGATGAGCCGTCCTCGCATGTTGTTTCTGGATGAACCGTCGATGGGCCTCGCTCCTTTGCTGGTGCAGGAGATATTTGATATTATCAAACAGATAAACGCCGGCGGCACCACCATTTTACTGGTTGAGCAGAACGCGCGCATGGCTTTGCAGATTGCCAACCGCGCTTATGTGCTCGAAACGGGATCCATTGTTTTGTCGGGGACCGGTTCGGAATTAATGCAAAGTGATGATATTAAAAAAGCTTATTTA
>CAYRWC010000164.1:0-6326 GCA_964427795.1 uncultured Oscillospiraceae bacterium
GTCCGACCGTTTCGTCCAGTCGACAACACAGTTAAGCCGGAAAACCGGCGATATGTCGGATCAAGCTATGAATGCCGTCAATTGGTTTTTCGATCAAATCCAGGTTTCCCGCAACCTCTGGAGTCAGAACCCTTCCGATCAACGTAAATAAGCAACCCTTGAAAGGAGTTTCCATTATGAAAAAAAGCTCGTTCCTGACCTTCATCTGCTCTCTTCTGCCCGGCGCCGGCCAAATGTACTTGGGTTATATGCAGAGAGGCGCCTCTCTGATGCTGCTGTTCTTTGGCGCCATTTTCCTTTTCGGCCTGATGCGCTTCGATATGCTGCTGCTGTTTCTGCCGGTCATCTGGTTTTATGCCTTCTTCGACACCTGGACCATCCGGGCGTTCACACCGGAAGAACGGGCGGCAACACCGGATCAGGCTGTATTCTGCAAAAACGGTCAGGCAAATGCCATTTGGCAGAACATCGCCGGCAAGCGGCACCTGGCGATCGGCGCCGGCTTGATTTTACTGGGCATCTGGCTTCTTGTCGATACTTTTATTCGTCCTCTGCTCAATCAAATCAGCCAGACCATGCCCTGGCTCTATAATCTGATCCACAACCTGCCGGTTTTAGCCATCGGAGCTGCCATCATTATTCTGGGGGTCTACCTGATCAAAGGGAAAAAACCTGCGGCGCCGAAATCACCCGATTGGGTCGATTATCAAGGAGGAAATCATCATGGAGAACAATAATATTCCCGAAAAACCGACTATCCGGCGTGTCGGTACCCTGACCATGGGTCTGGCCTTGATCACCACCGGCCTCGTGATTATAATCGCGATGCTGTTTCCCGGACTGGATTGGACACTATATGCCAAACTCTCGCCTATTTGGCTGATTGTGCTGGGTCTGGAAATTCTGATCAATTACCTGCGGTTTCATGGCGAACAAATGCGCTGCGATTTCCTCAGTGGTTTTGTGTGTCTTTGTCTGATCGGCGGTTCACTGGCAGCCGTCTGCGTGGCATCGGCTTTCGCCTATTACGGCCCGCCGCGCCGGATCATGTCTGAAGAATTGACCGAACAGCTGGAGAACCAATGCTGTGTCGCCCTGTCCGATCAGACGGAAATCCGCCGGCTCAAGGTGGTCGCCGATCTCAACCGTTTGTCCTATCCGGCGGACACCTCCGGTACAGGAATACAGTTTTTACCGGCCGACAACGTTGAAATCCGCATCGAATTATCCGACGGTTATCGCGATCCCCAGGATTTCGCCAAAGCCTGCCGAACCATACTTGAAAAAATCAACCATCTGGGTGTGAACATCGACCGGATCAACTTTCGGACGATCGACAGCGCCGAATCGATTTTTTCTCTTGCCGTCGAAGATCCTTTTCAGTTCGGTCTTAACCAGGACCAGCTGGCGCAGATGGTCAGCAAAAATACCTGAGCAATTCTTATCGGCTTTTCCGGATGCTGATCTTGGCTCCGTCGACCGGATGGCCGCACATTAATGGACTTTCCGGATCGTGAAGCGTTATATTCCGGCGAATCGACTCCGGTTTCGAGTTGGCATAACAGTAAGCGCACCCATGAAGGCAGGTGTCATACATGCCGATATCGATGCTGGACGCACAGCCGCAAGCCTGCCGTTGATTTTTATCCTTGGCTGCCGAAAAAGGGCGGCCAAGGATTTTTGCTATCAGCCGGTCGTCGACGCAGCGCGCCGCTTCGATCCCTAAACCGGTAAAATCCAGTGTTTCGGCGCATGTTTTTATCGACAAGCCGTTTTGATCGGCGATTGCCGCCAGACGGGCAGCCATTGCCATCATATTCTCCGGCTGCCATTCAACTAGACGATGAAGCCGCCAGGACGCTTCAATCTTGCGGTAGCGATCGGCAAAGCTGATGACGCACTGCTTCGTATAGCCGCGCAGAGACCCGGCAATCCCGGCAAAATGTTCCGCATGATAATCCGGCGTATATCGCGGCGAAAGAACCATGGGGTCATAACGCCAGATGACCCGTTCCGGCCCGATCCGGTCCGCCAGTTCTTGAAAGGCTGCGATCCGTTCATGCAGCGGAGGAACATGGCTTTCCAGTTCACAGCCATAGTCGTTCAAAGTAAACTGGCAATAAAACGGCCGGTCCTTTAAACATGAAAGGCGCTCCAGCAGCGGCCGGTAGTTTTTACTCCAGAAAACAAAGCAATCCACATCGGCCGGCAGCAGAGAAACCTGACTGATCTGACGCGGATTCAACGGATTGGGCACCCATACGAAACCCGCCTGCAGCCGGTTGATAAACCAAGGGGTGAAAAACGCCGGTACATCGGTCCGCCTGCTGACACTGATGATCATATCCATCCTCCGCGAAGAACAATTGTTCTTAGTTTATTTATAACGGCCGGCCGCCCGAAAGTCAACACCGGTGTCCGGTATCCGGAAGCTTGCCACATCGGCGGCAGACTGATACGATGGATGTAACAAGTATTACGGTTCGAGGTGCGCATGGGTATAACATGGATCGTATTAAACTACAGCCTGCCTACGGAGCCGTCGCGTTATCGCGTGGCGGTTTGGCGGGCGCTGAAAAAAATCGGCGCCGTTAATATTCAACAATCCATGTGGATCTTGCCGGATCATGCCGACAATAAAGTCACGCTCCGGAAAATTGCCCGGGAAATCGAAACCAACAAAGGCGAAGCACTGCTTATGGACAGCGTTTTTTCCGATGTGCGGCATGAAGAACGGATTATCGCCCTTTTCAACCAGATCCGGGATGACGAATATCAGGAATTGATCCGCGAGTGCGAAAAATATCTTTTGGAAATCGCTAAGGAAATATCACACGAAAAGTATACTTTTGCAGAACTGGAAGAAGAAGAGGCGGAATTGGAGAAACTGACTGTCTGGCATGAAAAAATCACCGCCCGCGATCTTTTTCATGCTTCTCATGCCGAAGAGGCCGCCGGCAAATGCCGGGAAATAGCTAAGGTATTTGATGATTACAGTCAACGTGTTTACGCTCATGAAATCGTCATATAATTTTCTTGATCCACTAATTGCGACGCGATATGATAGATGCTTGGAAGTTGTTTGCGCGATAGAATAAAGCTTCACTGATAGGACAGAATGATCAAAAAAAAGATCCCGTGGCTAAAAACAGGCCTCTGTTTATATTTTTCACTCTTCCTGCTGGCGATCTTCAATCAATCTGACTTTTGGAGTAATATTCTGTCTCCGATTGGCGCGGTGACTTCGGCAGTATTGCTATTCCGATCCTGTCGCCGCATGAATTTTGCGTCCATTTTCCGCAGTTGGATTTTTTTTGGCCTCGCCGCGGCTTTTTGGGCCGCCGCCGATATCGGTTGGGCTTTCAATGATTTAATTCTGAAGAGAAATCCGGCCGGCAACCTTTTGATTTCCGGTTTATATTTGGGGACAACCGTCTTTTTGTTTCTCGGCATCTGTCATTATTCTATATACAAGTTCAAGCGTTGGAACACGATACAGCTGATTGTCGACAGCTTATTTATTGCGCTCAGCGGCATCCTGTATCTCTGGATCATACTGTTCGACAAGCGTGATGCCATCGCGCTGCAGCTGGATCAGAACGACTGGATGTCGATTGCCAATTTGGGGCTCGATCTGGTCATTTTTGTCGGTGTTGCCATCTGGTATATATCCATACGCGGCGGGAAAATCCCGTTCCAGATCAGAATTATCGCCGGTTCATTGTCTTTTTTCGCGTTAACCGATATCTACTATTTCTACTTGCGGCTCAACCATCGCTATATGCCGAATTCAGTGGTTGACGCGGCTTATATCGCCGCTATCCTTGGCATCGCTTTCGGCGCTAACGCTTTTGCCGGCCAGGTTCTGCGGCAATCCGGCGCTGAAACTGAAATCGACATCTGTACCAATATCGGTTTCCGGCATCGGAGTATCCTGTTGTTTCCGGCGCCGATTATGATCCTCCTGATCAAGGGTTTCGATTACAGCATCTTTTTTTTCCTGGCGATCATGGTTATTTATGGCAGTCTCAACGCTTACATTCAAGCTGCGATCAATAATGAACGACTGCTCAAGCGTGAAATGGAATTGAACCTGGAATTAGAATCGAAAATTATGGAGCGGACAAGCGAATTGGTCGAAAAGAATAAACAGCTTTTTGCCATATCAAATGTGGATACGATAACAAGTTTGTACAACCGGCGTTTTTTTCTGGAGCTTTTAGATGAACGCATCCGGCAAGAACCCGAACGGCAGGTCGGCCTTATCCTCATCGACATCGACCGGTTCAAGATTATAAACGATACTTACGGCCATCCTGTCGGCGACCGGATCCTGGTTATTTTATCTCAGCGGCTGCAGCAATATGAGCAGCCCGGTGTTACGCTGGCCAGACTGGGCGGCGATGAATTTGTCTTGATCATGCCGTCCAGATCATCCTACGCCGAAATCGAACAAATTTCCGAACACCTGATAACACAATGTACCCTGCCGATTGAGCTGGATCAATACACCCTGCAAGTTACCTTTAGTGTCGGCATATCGATCTACCCGCTCGACGCCGAGAACAGCAGCATCCTGCTGCAGCATGCCGATATCGCCATGTATCAGGCGAAAAAGACCGGCAACAACAAATGCGTCTCCTTTAATGAAAGCATCCTGAAAACAATCAGGCGAAAAAATGAACTGGAGCTGCTGCTCAAGAAGGCCGATTTTAATCAAGAATTTTTCTTGACCTATCAGCCGCAATTTACCGCTTCCACAAATCAACTGCTCGGCATGGAGGCGCTGTTGTGCTGGAATTGTCCGGAAAAAGGCAAGATATCGCCGGCTGAGTTCATTCCTATTGCCGAAGAAACAGACTTGATCATCCCGATCGGCGCTTGGGTCATGAATGAGGCGGTACGGCAGATTGCTTGTTGGAACCGGCAATACGAACTGAACCTGACCATGAGCATCAATGTATCGCCGAAACAGTTGGATCAAAAAGAGTTTCACACAGCGTTGAAAGCAGCGATGGATCGCTATGCCGTAAAAACAGAATGGATCGATCTGGAAATCACCGAAGGTGTGGCGGTCGAAGGTGAAGGACGCATCGGCCGGATCGTCGAGCAGTATATGGATTCCGGCATTTCTATCTCGATCGATGATTTTGGGACCGGCTATTCCTCCTTGAGTTATTGGAAATTATTTCCTTTCGATCGCGTAAAGATCGCCAAACAACTGATCGATAGCCTGGCCGGCGACCGGTATGACCGGCAGATCGTCAAGTCCATTATCCTCCTGGCTGATTCGCTGGACATTAAAACAATCGCCGAAGGAGTGGAAACCCAGGAACAGCTGGACTGGCTGAACAAACTCGGCTGCGGGCAAATACAAGGCTATTTGCTCGGCAAACCGATGCCGGTCGATGTCTTTGAGGAGAAGCTGTTTGCCTATCAGCAGCTTAGAACTTGATTTCAGGCCGGTCCTGCACGGATTCGTCAGTTTTGAAATAAGGTTTTTCCTGATAATGAAAGATGCCGGCGATCAAATTAGACGGAAACTGGCGGATCACCCGGTTATAACGCATGACCGTGTCATTGTAGAACTGGCGGAAATCAGCAATGCGTTTTTCAAGATCGGCTATCTGTTTCTGCAAATCGAGAAAACCGGCGTTGGCCTTCAGATCCGGATACGCTTCGGACACCGCCATCAAACGGCCAAGGGTTTGCGACAGCTCACCGGACGCCTTTATCGATTCATCGGCGGTCTGAGCCGCAAGATAACGGGTTCTGGCGGCAGTCACTTCATTGAGCAACTCTTTTTCATGAGCCGCATAACCCGAAACGGTCTCAACCAAACCGGGGATCATATCTGCGCGCATTTTTAGCTGAATGTCAATCTGACTCCATTGGTTGTCAACTTTAAGTTGTTCTTTAACCAGACGATTATACGTTACTATTCCCCAGATCAGAATCACGGCCAGAACGGGTAAAATGATGAGATAAGGCATATTCGGTCCTTTCTCCAGCTGTTTTCAGCCGGTGCGGCCTGCCGTTAAACGATCAGGCCATATGAACAGATCGTTACAAGAACACCCGTCTGCGGATCAGTCTGCGCCGGCGCCGCCGCCACCACCGCCGCCGCCGCCGCCGGATGAAAAGCCGCCGCTGCCGGAACCATCACTTGAACTGTAATTCATCGTGTTGGTCAAGCTGCTGCCAAAACCGTCAAACCGGCTGAAAGCGGCTTCATTGAAAACCATATAGCCCGCGCGGACATCATAGAGCGAATAAAGATAACTGTTTTGGAAATAAAGATCATCGGCTAAATTCGGATAGAGACT
>CAYRWC010000165.1:0-6310 GCA_964427795.1 uncultured Oscillospiraceae bacterium
CATCATAAGCCGGCTGCTGCGCTTCCGCGGCCGCCGTGCAGGCGTACGCGCCCTTCGCGCCCAAAGTGATTAAAACCAGCTGCAAATCATATTGATTGAGCAGGCTTTTCGCTCCGCGGGCCAGATCTTCTTCGCCCGTCAAAAAAAGCAGCTCTTCTTCGGAAATCTTCAACACATCGACCCAGGGCATCGCTTCGCGGATGGCGGCCCGGGCTTGATGTTGCGACGGCCAAAGCGACAGCCGCAGATTCGGGTCGAAGGATATCAGCCGGCCCTGCTCGCGGGCATGGCGCACGGCAGCCATGGTGGCGCTGCGCGCGGGATCAGCGGTCATCGATACCGAACCGAAATGGAAAATGCCGCAATCGTCGATCAGATTAAGCGGAATTTCCGCCTCGTCCAGCAATAAATCGGCGCCCGGATTGCGGTAGAAGGAAAAGGACCTGTCGCCCTGATCGTTGAGATGGACAAACGCCAGCGTCGTATGGCAGACCTCGGTCATACGCAAGCCGCTTGTATCGATGCCGGCGTCGTCCAGCGTCCGCTTTAAGCTGACGCCGAACTGATCGGAACCGACTTTTCCGATAAAAGCGGTTTTCCGGCCCAGCCGGCTGAGGCATGCCAGGACGTTAGCCGGCGCGCCGCCCGGATTCTGCTCAAAAAGCGGATGGCCTTGAGCCGACAAACCAGCCGGTGTAAAATCGATCAGCAATTCACCGATAGCCGTCACATCAATCATATTATGCTCCTCCTCTATTCTGTCTCTTCAGCATTCATTCCCCGGAGTCTGCGCGGAGAAAACAAAGGCGTACCAATCCCGCCGTTCCCGCTCAACCAGTAATGACAATCCGGCAGCGGCGGCAGCCTGTAAAACCAGGTCCTTCTTCCCGCCGATGATACCCGATGCGATAAACAGGCCGTCCGCAGCCAGCTTTCCCGGTATTTGACCGATCAGGCCGGCTATGACGTCGGCTATGATATTCGCGACAATCAGATCATACGGCTCCGACCGGACCGTGTCCAATTCACCCTGGTGCACGTCGACGGCAGCATGGTTCAGCCGGCAATTGTCTGCCGCCACCTGAACAGCCAGGCGGTCGATATCGACCGCTTCGACAGAGCCGGCGCCCAATTTGTCGGCGATAATCGCCAGGATGCCGCTTCCCGTGCCCAAATCGAGAACATGATCGTCCGGCAGCAGCAATTCGTCGATCAGCTCCGCGCAAAGGGCTGTCGTTTCATGAGTTCCCGTGCCGAAAGCACTGCCGGGATCCAGCGTGATGACGATTTCGTCCGATTTGGGCTGATAATCGATCCAACTGGGATTGACGACCAGGCGGTCGGTCAAATGCAAGGTCTGATAATATTGTTTCCAGTTCTCGGCCCAGTCTTCCTCATGAACTTCCTTCCAGCCCAAATAACCGGTTCCGACATCCAAATACTGCGCGAAAACATCCATTTTATCTTTGATTGTCTTTTCCAAATCAATGATCGGCACATGGATCTTGTCGGCGTCATCATATAAATCGGGCGTATAAAGGTCGATGTCCCGATTGCGCCGCACGCCGTCCGGAAACTCGGCAAAATAAGCCTGAATCCTGACGACGGGATCCAGGCTGTCGGTAAATTCGGTATCGGCATAAGCCAGGCTGTCCGGATCGGCCAGAATTTCCTTGATTTCAGCAGCATCATGAACCTGAACGCCGTCCGCGCCCAGCGATGACAAAAAATCGGTCAGCAGCTCTGCCGCCTCATGGGTTGTTGCAAAACTCAGTTCAAGCCAGCGCATGCGGCTACCCTCCATATAATGATCATTTTTTCCCTTTCAGCAAGATGCGTCCCGCTTTGATTACGGCAGTCAAGCCGTCGGCTAAAAAACCGATGATGATTACGGCGATGATTACTTTCCGGATTATTCCGGGCAGGCCGGGCGCCGTCGCGGCGCCTCCGGTATGAAATAAAGTTTCCAGCGACTGGAAAAATGCCGTGTTGAAAATACTATCGTCGGAAAACAGCCACACACCGACCAGCAATCCGGGGATTTTGAGGAGAATCTGCAAGCCGGCCAAAAGAATCGTCCAGTGTCCTACCGCCAATTTAACGCTCTCCAGCAAGATTGTGCAAATCAGCGAGAAATTGATCCAGAGCAGCGCGCCGGTCAACCGCGGCGAAAAAAGCGGAACGATGTTCAGGGTATCGTTCTGCTTGAAATATAATCCGAACAAATCCGGATTGGTATTTAAAAGGACGGCGAAAATCAACGTAAAAATGATCGCCACGATCGGATCAGATTTGCTGATCTTCAGTGCCGGACGGATTGCCGGCGGCAGATCTTCGACTTTCCAATCTTTATCCAGACTCTCGGCCCATTTGCCGGCTTGCGGATTAAACCGTTCGTTCAAGGCGAAAATTATCGTAACCATGGCGAAAGCACTCAACAATGCCTGCCATATGCCGGAAATCAAACTGCCAAGGCCGGCGCCGAAAGAAGACGGCGGCTGTATGGCAATTTGAATAACCAAAGCCAGCAAGGTCGCTCCGCCGACAGCAAGAAGGACAATTCGCAGAATCAGCCAATATAAATCGAAATAATCGGGACTGATCATATATTGCCGCCGACCGCGGTATTTGTCCGCCATTTTGCGCGGATGTCCCAACTCCTGCAATACGGCGCGGATATCCTCATCCGTCGGAATTCCGCCCTGCGCTTTTGTTTTGGCCAGGCCGTCTATCATACTGCGCAGATCCTGCTCGGCAGCTCCGCGCTGCTGCTGTGGCAGCCGGCGGGCAACAGCGTCGATATACCGTTCGATCCAGTCCATCTTCAACCCTCCCCCAAGCCGGCCGGTTTTTCAACCGGCACCGGTACAGTCGTCCATTTCGTCAAGCAAGCAAACCGCGCAAGTTTTCCAGATGTTTCGCGTTCATATACCGGATTTGGATATCGGCCCGCAAAGCAGGCGCGTGATAGTCGATCCGATAAGTGCACAAATGATCCCGCTCCATCAGCGGGTGACTGCGTACGGCGACGGATTGAATTGCATCCAGGCGGATGCGGTAGTCATGGCGGGTAAAGCCGCCGCAGCTGGCTTCCAGGTATCCGGCGCCGCAAGCCAGACCGGCATGCCGGTAATTGAGCCACCGGCTTGCCAGCAGCCAAGCCAGTCCGGGCAGCAGAGCCCAGGCAAACGGGTGCCAGAAAAAGGCAATGATAAGAGCCGGCAGCAGAAAAACCACCGTCGGCCATAATAAATAACGCCGCAGCGCGGCATGAGGCGCCGGCGACAGGCCCGCGCTCTCTTTTCCGGCATATTCCGGCAGCAAGCTATGAAGCAAAGCGTCCATCTGACTTACCCTGATCAGCGGAAAAAGGAGGGCAACCTCGTTTTTATCATCGCCATAGCCGATGGATACCAGCTCCACGCTGCACTGGCGGAAGCACTGGCGCAAAAAATTCTGTTTGATGATCAGGGCGTGAATGTTCTTAACCGGCAAAGTATAGCTTTTAACAGTCAGAAATCCATAATCAATATAAATATTGCCGCCGATTCTCCTGGCCCGGAAATGATAGAACCGGACCATGGCGTAGAGAATGCCGACGACATTGGCGGCCAGATAACATATGATAATCAGAAAAAACGCGATAGCCAGCAAAGCCGGCCAGTCGGAACGCAAGATCTGTTCCCAGGCCTGTCCGGTTATCCGCTCGGCTATCCGCCGCGATCGCTCGCCGAAAATCTCGCCGGCAAAAGTCATCAGGGAAAAAGCGACAACAATACAGCCCCACAGTTTATTCTGAGTCAAGCCGTATAAGAAAAAGTCCATCGATCCGGCGCGAAACTCGGCAGTACTGCCGGTTTTCGCCGCGCTTGTCCCGGCGGCAGAACGTTCTTTTTCCGTTTCGGCGCTTTCCTGCGTGTGCGCTATGTTGATCCCCGGTTTTCCCTGGGTTAACGACAAGACAAGCGACCGGATTTTTTCAGCCTGGCTTCGGGAAAAGACCAGATTGACCTCAGACTCGTTTTTTTCACTGCCGGTTACCGCGCCGGTATCGATTTTCAGCCGGCATGTGCCGACCAGGCGCTGAAAAAGATGCCGGCTCAGATCAACCGTATTGATTTTATCGTAAGGAATGGCCAATTGTTTCTTCCAGAACAAGCCGCGCCTGACAAGCAGTCTCTGCTCATCGGCGGCCAGCCAGGTATGGCGCCAGGCGAGAAATTGCCAGCCGACAATCAAACAAACCGCCGCTGCTAAAATGCCGAACAGAAACCAGGCATGGCCTCTCAGGCGGCCGGTTGTCACAAGCGGCAGCAGGAACGCCGGGATCAGCTGCCAGACCAGGCGGGCGGTCCGTTCAAAAATAATCGTGAAATGACAGCGAATCGGCGTCATGCCTGGGCCCCGGGTTGGACACCCTGCGTCAGAGCCTTTTGATTCACAGCTGTTTTCAGGCGTTCGCAGATTTCGTCGGCCGTACGGCGAGCCAGTCCTTCAATCTTCACGGAGCCGCCGGCCGTGTTGATGGTGATGCCCGCCAAACCGTAAAACCGGGCCAGCGGGCCTTCAAAAACCGTGACATGCTGAATGCGGCTGATCGGGACAATCCGGGTAGCATGAAAAAAGATACCTTTTTTTACCTCAATTCGGTCGGCCGCTATCAGATATGCCCATTGCCGGTACTCGATTTCCGGATAGAGCAGTAAATTCAACAATTGCAGAAAGACCGGAATGCCGGTTAGAAACAATACGAGCGGCATCAAGGCTAAAAGCCGGTTTTCCCAAAGAGAGCGGCGTAAGAAAATGAAGGCGCCGCTCCAGGCCGCGATCAACAGAAGCAGGGCGATAGCCCGGGCAACCCGCCACATTCGTTTAGCCTTAGGATCCAGTTTAGCGTATTCCATGCATTCTGTCCTCCCGCTAACGATATTATCGCTTATTTGAACAGATCTTTCAATTTGCCGAAAAAGCTGCCGCGCTTCTGGTAATTTTTATCTGTGCAGCTGAGTTCGAATTGCTTCAGCAATTCTTTCTGGCTATCCGACAAATGATGCGGCACTTCCAGAATGACCCGGAATATATGATCGCCGCGCATGGAGCCGCGGTTGACATAAGGGATGCCCTTGCCGCGGATGGTAAAGGTTTCATTGGGCTGTGTTCCTTCTTTCAGATGGAACGTAAAAGGGCCGTCGATCGTCGGAACTTCCAGTTCGCAGCCCAGAGCGGCCTGGGAGAAGGTAACCGGTATCTCGCAAAATGTATTGTTGCCGTCGCGCTGAAAAACCGGATGCGGCCGAATATGGACTTCAATGTAAAGGTCGCCGTAGGGGCCGCCCTGACTCCCCGGCTCGCCTTCATTGCGCATGGTCAGCATTTCACCTTCATTGATGCCGGCCGGCACCTTCACATTCAGATTTTTGCTCTTTTGACGGCGGCCGCGGCCGCCGCAGGCAGTACAAGGATCTTTGACAAAAGTGCCTTTGCCGCCGCAGTTGGGGCATGGACGCGATGTCATAACCGTGCCGAACATGGTCTGCTGTTTCTGGTTGACTTGTCCGGTGCCGTGGCAGTTCGGGCAGCGGTCGGGAGCGGAACCGTCGCGGGTTCCGGTGCCGTGGCAGGTCTCACAAAGATCCTCTTTATTGATGGTGATCTGCCGTTCGACACCAAATGCCGCTTCCATAAAATCCAGATTCATGCGGTATTTCAGATTGTCGCCGCGCTGCGGTCCGCCCTTTTTCCGGGAACTGCCGCCGAAACCGCCGCCGAAAAAAGAACCGAACAAGTCCTCCAGGTCAATGTCAAAACCGCCGCCGTTGAATCCGCCAAAGCCCTGACCGTCCACGCCGGCATGGCCATACTGGTCATAAACCCGCCTTTTTTCCTGATCGCTGAGAACGGCATAAGCTTCATTGGCTTCTTTAAATTTCGCTTCGGCGCCTTTATCGCCGGCGTTCAGATCCGGATGATATTGCTTGGCCAGCTTGCGGTAAGCTTTTTTCAGCTCTTCGTCCGTCGCGGTGCGGGGAACACCAAGCACGTCGTAATAATCTCTCTTTTCAGGCACCTATTGTTTCCTCCTTCAGAAACGGACAAATTCCCGCCCATCCGATTTCCGGATGAGCGGGAACGAATCCTGGCTTTTACGGGTTTGGCCGGTCAGTTGTCGCCGCCGGCATCCTTGAAGCCGCCGTCCTGCGGCTGCTGGCTCTGCTGCTGGCCGCCAAAGCCTTCCGGGCCTTGCGGGCCGCCCTGGCCGCCTTGCTGGCGATAGAGCTTTTCGCTGGCCTTGTAGAAGGCCTGCTGCAGG
>CAYRWC010000166.1:0-6292 GCA_964427795.1 uncultured Oscillospiraceae bacterium
CAAGCGCTGCTGCCGGAGAACGATCAATAAGTTTCATGAGTTTCAACTTAAAGTCGAGCATGTAGAATCGGGCCGGACTGTCAAGTTTAAAAGCTTGACAGGTAATCGGGCCATCTGTTAAGATAACCTCATGGATGAACCGCTGATGACACGACAATCGCCTGTTGATGTTTGCCTGCTGCTTGATTTTTACGGGCAGCTGCTGACTGAACGTGTCCGGGAGACCCTGGAGTGGTATTTCGGCGACGATCTCTCATTGGCGGAAATAGCCGAACAGCAGCAAGTATCCAGGCAAGCCGTCCATGATCGGATCAAGCAGGGACTGCGCGGTTTGGACCGGTATGAAACGAAGCTGGGCCTGATAGCCCGCTTTCAGCAGCAGAAAGCTTGTATTGAGGAAGCAATACGGGATATTGAAGAAGGCCATGATCAGATAGCCCGGGAGAAATTGCTCAAATTAAACGGATTACTATAATGGAGGACTGAGATGGCGGTATTTGACGGATTGACCGGAAAGCTGTCGGCAATCGCCGCCCGCATGCGCGGAAAAACCAGAATCAGCGAACAAGACCTGAAAGACATGATGCGGGAGATCCGCCTTGCGCTCCTGGAAGCGGATGTCCATTATCAGGTTGTCAAGGATCTGATCGCAGAAATATCGGAAAAGTGCAAGGGCAGCGAGGTTATGGAAAGCCTGACGCCCGGCCAGCAGATTGTCAAGATCGTTCATGAATCATTGATTGACATTTTAGGGCAGACAGCCAGCAAGCTGGCTGTTTCGCCGACCGGATTCACCGTGATCATGCTGTATGGCCTTCAGGGCGCCGGCAAGACGACCACAGCGGCTAAATTGGCGCTGATGTTAAAGAAAAAAGGGAAAAAGCCGATTCTGGTTTCAGTTGACGTTCATCGCCCGGCCGCCGCCAGGCAGCTGGATATTCTGGCTCATCAGATCGGCGTGCCGTGCTTTATCCAACCTGAAGAATCCGACGCTGTAAAAATAGCCGAGCAAGCCGTCGCCAAAGCTCATTATCTGATGTGCGACACCTTGATTGTCGATACGGCCGGCCGTATGTCGATCGATCAGACGATGATGGATGAGTTGAAAGATATCGCCCGTGTGGTCAATCCGACGGAAAAACTGCTCATTGTCGACGCCATGATCGGCCAGGAAGCCGTTTCTGTGGCGCTCAGTTTCGATCAGCAAATCGGGCTGGACGGATTTATCATGACCAAACTCGACGGCGACGCCAGAGGCGGCGCGGCTCTGTCGATCCGGCGCATGACCGGAAAACCGATCAAATTGTTGTGCGTCGGCGAAAAGGTTGAAGAAATCGAGGAATTTCATCCCGATCGATTGGCTTCTCGTATTCTTGGCATGGGCGACGTTCTGACCCTGATCGAAAAGGCAACGGCGGCGCTCGACGAGAAGAAGGCACAGGATTCATATCAAAAATTGCTCAGCAACCAGTTTACCCTGGAGGACATGCTCGCCCAATTTTCTGAAGTGAAAAAGATGGGATCATTAAAGGATGTTCTCGGGATGCTTCCCGGCATGGGCACAAAGAAAATCGACGAGAGCCAGATCGATGACAAAGCGGTTGACCGCAGCGCGGCCATTATCCGCTCGATGACCCGCAAAGAGCGGATCAATCCCAATCTGCTCAATGCCAGCCGCCGGAAAAGAATCGCGGCCGGCTCCGGCACAACCGTGCAGGATGTCAATCGCCTGATCCGCCAATTTGAGGAAACGCAGAAAATGATGAAGCAATTCAGCGGCATGGCCAAAGGCAAAGGCCGCGGTTTAGGCCTGGGCCGCCGTGGCTTTCCGTTTTGACCCGACCCGCGGTAAAAAAGATGTTCCCGGCCGGCAGGCTTGGAAATAGAGATCATAATTTTGGAGGAAAATGATATGGCAGTTAAAATCAGACTGAAAAGAATCGGAGCCAAAAAGGCGCCCTATTACCGCGTTGTTGTCGCAGATTCCCGTTATCCGCGCGACGGCCGCTTTATCGAGGAAATCGGCACATATAATCCGCTTCTGAATCCCGCCGAAATCAAGATCGACGCCGAAGCAGCCCGCAAATGGATTGCCAACGGCGCTCAGCCTACCGATACAGTCCGCGCCCTGCTGAAAAAATCCGGAGCGATTGAATGAGCCGGGAGGACATGGCGATGAAGGAACTGCTCAATACGATTGTCCGGCCATTGGTCAGCAATCCTGACGCTGTCGTGATCAATCAGTTTGATCAGGGTCACACTGTTGTCCTGGAATTAAAGGTCGCTCAGGAAGATATGGGCAAAGTCATCGGCAAGCAGGGGCGCCGGGCTCAGGCTATCCGTGCTATTGTCAAAGCCCGGGCCACTTTGCAGGGCAAACGCGTGGTTGTGGATATTGTTTGAAAGGTTAACGACATGAATACACCGGCACAACTGGAGTATTTATTGGTAGGCCGGATTACGGCCGCCCACGGTCTCGATGGCGAGGTGCGTGTCCAGTCGTTGACGACAGATCCGAATCGCTTTAATGCTTTGAAAGATTGCTTTTTGGTAAGCGCCGATGAAAAACAGCGTCAGGCTGTGTCGGTTCAATCCGTGCGGCTTAGTCCGGACCGCATACTGGTCAAATTGTCCCATATCGACGACCGCACCGCTGCCGAGCGTCTGCGCGGCTGTTTCATAGCTGTCAACAGGCGGCAGGCCGTAGCATTGCCGCCGGACAGCTGGTTTATCTGCGATTTGATCGGCTGCGGCGTATATGACCTGAAACGCGGATATCTGGGCATTCTATCCGATGTTCTGCAGCCTTCGGCTCAGGACATCTATATTGTCCGCCTTGACGGCGCGCCGGATCTTCTGATCCCTGCCTTAAAATCCATACTGGTCCAGGTTGATGTCGCCGCGAAACACATCGATGTCAACCTTCCGGAAGGTTTATACGAGGTCTACCGCGAGGAGATGGCTTGAGTGAAGCTGACGGTTCTGACTTTATTCCCGGAACTGATCGAACAGATCATCGGCAGCAGTATTACCGGACGCGCTCGCGAAGCCGGCATATTTTCGTTGGAAACGGTTCAGATCCGCGATTTTGCCGTTAACCGTTACGGCAAGGTCGACGATTATTGTTTCGGCGGCGGAACCGGCATGCTGATGATGGCGGAACCGATCTATCAAGCCTGGCGTTCTGTCCGGGATAAAGCCGCTGCAACCCAGGCTCCGATCTCAGCTTCGGTTTCAATCCCGGTTCCCGGTTCGGTGCCGGCTCCGGTTTCGGATACCGATCCGTCGCCGGATGAACAGAGCTGCCGAATCCGGACCATTTACCTTTCGCCGCGCGGTACGGTTTTTACGCAGGCTCATGCAGCTAAACTGGCACAATATGACCAGCTCATTTTTTTGTGCGGTCATTATGAAGGCGTCGATCAGCGTGTACTGGATGAAATTGTCGATGAAGAAATATCGATCGGCGATTATGTCCTGACCGGCGGCGAACTGGCCGCCTGTGTTGTCATCGACGCTCTTTTACGTCTGGTGCCGGGTGTTTTACCTGATGAGTCGGCTTATACGCGCGAGTCCCATACAGCCGGTCTGTTGGAATATCCTCAATATACGAGGCCTGCCGAATGGCATGGCCATGTTGTTCCTGATGTTCTGCTGTCAGGACATCAGGCTAACATTGAACGCTGGCAATTGATGATGGCCAGGCAGGAAACCCTCCGCCGGCGGCCGGATCTTTTCAATCGGCTTCAAATGGACGCCGAAGCATGGCGCCAGCTGATCGACGGTATTTCAGCCGACACTGCGCACAGAGAAAAATAACTTGCATTGACCGGATCGTTTTGATACAATCAATAAGCTATTACGGATGGTCCGCTGCCAGTTGCGTGCATGAACATCCTGCAAGAAGGGAGGAACGCAATATGGACTTAGTCAAAGTTGTCGAAAGTGAACAGCTGCGTCAGGCTTATGATCAAGTTGAGATCGGCGATTACGTTAAAGTTCACCTTAAGATTAAAGAAGGCAACCGCGAACGGATTCAGGTTTTCGAAGGAACGGTTATCGCCCGTAAAGGCGGCGGTTTATCGGAAACCATGACAGTCAGGCGCCTGTCTTACGGCGTAGGCGTCGAACGCATTCTGCCGGTCCATTCACCCAAGATCGACAAGATCGAAATTGTCCGCAAAGGTCGTGTCAGAAGAGCTAAATTGTACTATCTGCGGGCTCGGGTTGGCAAAGCTGCCAAGATCAGAGAAAAGTTGGCGCATGCCCAGAAATAATTTGTACGCCACGAAGGGACCTGAAAGGGTCCCTTTTCTGGTGGTCTGATCATTCGTTTTTTCCGGACAACAGATTATCGTTGAGGGAGGCTGCATATGGCAGTGAACTGGTTTCCCGGCCATATGGCCAAGGCTTTGCGTGAAATCAAGGAGCATCTGAGTATGGTCGATGTTGTCCTGGAAACTTGCGACGCCCGGATTCCGGAAAGCAGCCGCAATCCTGAACTGGATCACCTGATCGGTGTAAAACCGCGCATTCTCCTCTTAACTAAAGCGGATCTGGCCGATCCGGCCGTGACGGATGAATGGATTTCATTTTGCCGCAGGAAAAACCTGACGGCTTTGGCCTGTGATAATACACGCCGCGGGAGTCTGACCGCGCTGATAAAGACGATCGACGGCCTCAGCCAGGAAAAAACCGACCGCGCCCTGGCGCGCGGCCGCATATTCAGGCCGGTCCGGGTTATGGTCACCGGAATTCCCAATACGGGCAAATCGACTTTGATCAATACCTTGTGCGGCCGCAAACTGGTTCAAACCGCCGATAAACCGGGCGTTACCAAGCAACTCAACTGGGCCCGGTCCGGCGGACGGCTGGAACTGCTCGATTCACCGGGCGTGCTCTGGCCGCAGTTGGGCCATCGATCGAATCAGCTCCATTTGGCGGCTACCGGCGCTATCCGCGACGATATTCTGCCTCTGGATGAGATCGCCGGCGAAACCCTGAAAGAGCTTATGCAGCTTTATCCCGGCTTTGTCCAAACCCGTTATGGCCGGCTGGATGAATCGATGCCGGCGGAAGAACTACTTGCAGCCGCAGCTGTTCAACGTGGCTGCTACATGTCAGGCGGCCGGGTGGACATCGCCCGTTTTTCCGCACTTTTCCTGGATGATTTTCGGGCGGGAAGAATTGGCCGAATCAGTTTAGAACGACCGGCTAAACCGGTTCATTAGGAAAACAGAATCCGATTTCAACTCTTTCTACACATTTGGCATATCTTGCGATATAATAAAACTTGTTTAAATTTCGGCAATCGCAGTTAAAGCGCTTAACAGCATGTAAATGTGAAGAGGAATTATGAAAGCCGACAGGATGCACAAAGAACAGGAAAGATATCAGCAAATGCTTGCCTATGAACAGCAAGGCTTGCAGCAGGGATTTGTCTGTCTTGCCGGTATCGATGAAGCCGGGCGAGGCCCGCTGGCAGGCCCTGTCGCCGCGGCAGCCTGTGTACTGGATCCCAGACGGCCGATATATGGGCTTAATGATTCGAAAAAGCTGACTCCGGCCAGCCGCAAGCGTTTATATCAGCAAATCATCCGGCAATCGATCGCCTGGAACGTTTCCATGATCGAACCGGAAATAATCGATCGCATCAATATTCTGCAGGCGACCTGTGAAGCGATGCGCCAGGCGGTGAGCGGCTTGTCCGTCAAACCTGATCTGTTGCTGGTCGATGCCATACGCCTGGAAGATGTCGAACAGGAAGTCTGGCCGATAATCAGGGGTGACGCCCTGTCGGTATCGATTGCCGCCGCATCGATCCTCGCTAAAGTATCCCGGGACCAGCTCATGGACGAATATGATCAAATTTATCCGGGTTATGGCTTTTCACAACATAAAGGTTATGGAACTCCGGCTCATTATGATGCCTTGATCAAACTCGGACCCAGCCCGATACATCGGCAGACTTTCCTGCGGACTTTAAACGATCATATTCAAGCCAGAAAGCCAGATCATTGTGAATGACCGCCCTCAGAACAGCCTCCGAACGCGGCCGTTTTGCCGAAGATGCCGTGGCGGCCAGGTTTGCCCAGGCCGGTTATCGGATACTGGCCAGGAATTATTCTGTTCATAATCTGGGCGAACTGGATCTGGTCGCCCAGATTGACACTTGTCTGACCATTGTTGAGGTTAAAGCGCGGCACCGGGCTCAAGCTTTTGGCGGCGCGGAGGCAGCGCTTACACCGGCCAAGCTGAAGCGTATCAAGAAAACGGCTCTTTATTTTCAACA
>CAYRWC010000167.1:0-6278 GCA_964427795.1 uncultured Oscillospiraceae bacterium
ACAGAATACACTTTGGTTAAAAAGTTGACTTCATTTTTAATGATTTTAGCAGGATTAATGATTATAGTTTTTTCACTCAAGGAAGCTATTAGCTCTTATCAGACACTTGGAGCTATTGATTTGTTAGTGAGTTTTTGTGTGCCTATTGCTTTTTCAGGCTTGTATATACCAGTTGCCTATGGGTTTGCTATATATGCGAAATACGAAATGCTGTTTATATGAATGAGTTTTATAGAACCAAAAGATAAAAAGGTTAAGCGTAACCATAGAATCGCTGTGCTAAGTGTATGCAAGCTGTCATATAAGAAAGTTGTTCAGTTCGAGCAAGAGTACGTTAAAAGTATGTATGTTACAATGAAACAAATTGAGTTTGATGACTTGATCAAGAAATTCAAGGCCAGTGTCCGATGAAAATTTGTAAATACTACTTGCAGATTGCCTGCAAACCATTGATTTTACTGGATTTCTCCAAGCCCTATAATTTCACTCCGACCAAAATCGTTTCTATAGGAATTGAGCGATCATCCTATAGAAATGATTTTTTACTTACGATTCATTTTCAAGAAGTCACATTGACATATGGAATAACAGATGGGATTAAAGGTTAATATGCCAGCATATTTTACTATGACAATTCAGAGAAAGATCGGCCAATTAACTGATAATTATGTTGAGCAAGTATATTCAACGATTATTGAGGCGGGATATCCATTCAAGAGTGGTTTCTGGTTCCACCAAGATGCTGCTTTTGATGAGATCGTTGCATGGAATCAGACTAAATTAGAGCAATGTTTACAACTAGCTTTTACTGAACATGTAAGCCAAGACTATAAGCAAATTCTCTTTAATGCTCCGGAATATAATGAGATGCGTGGATTTTGGATGTGCAGTGAGATAGATATTTGTTTTAACCTAATAATTCCTGAATCTGATATCTTAAATTGTGAAGGTGGAGACAGAGTGCTTGAAAATAAGATAGCACCGATACGGGCAATGGCCTTAAAGATTTGGGAAAAGAAATTAGCCGATGTTATACAGACCAGCGTTGAATCAGATGGCGGATATTTCAGTATTAATGAAGTACTCAATGGCATAAATGTTATATCCCATCCTTTCGCAATTGTTCCAAAAAATGTTGTCGCGAAATTTAATGATTATTATTTCAAAAATAAACTAATAAGTGTTGGAAACAATGGTATTTTAATAAACCGCTGAGATTGTTATTCTTCAGCGGTTTTTGTATGTCTGTTTACAGTCTGGTGATTGCATGAGGCGGGATTGTTGTGCTTATAATTCTGTCCGGTCCAGCACCCGTTGCATATTGGCGCCTAAAATAGCTTCAAGCCACTCATCCGGCAGATCGAGGGAAAGTAGTCTTCCCATCTCCCAGGCCACGTCGTGAACGATGGTATCGGTGCCAAAAACCACGCGGCGATAGTCTATCTTCTGCAAGGTTTCCTCCCATGCGATATTTGTTGTGAACGAGCCGCAGAACTCAAAGACACAGTTGTCATATTGCGGATTCTGCGCAAGCGCTTCGCACTGACGCCGGCCTTCCGTGCCACCGCCGGCATGGCCGAGGATGAAGGTGGCGTTCGGATAGTTGCGTGCTGTTTCGGCGGTTCGTAAGGCGGTACCGGGTGAATTTTCCCAGGTATGGACCAAAATGTGCATCTTATGTTGATCTGCATAGTTGAATATAGGTACTAAACAGGGATCGCCGATGTCGACGCCGATATATTGCGGTATCAGCTTCATGCCGCAGAAATAACCGCCGGAGAAAAATTTATCCAGAACTTCCTCTGTATATTTTTCCGCATACAAAGGATTGATAACCAAGTTGCCGCGGAAACGGTCTTTTCTGTTGCCGATAGCTTCCTCCAGCATTCGGTTGCCTTCCAGTGGCGAGCCGAAGAGAGCAATTTCAGACTGGGAGCAGACTTTATCGATGCCAAAGACCGCCATATCTTCCTCAAACTGCGCAATCTGCCCGTCCAGCTCATTTTCCGTCAGTAACCAGCTGCGGGCAAAGGGACCGATATGGGTATGCGCGTCGATGACCAGCGCGTCTCGGATTCCCTTGCCGTCCATGAAGTTGTTCCAGAAGCGGTTTTTAATCTGAAAATCGAGATGCTTGCGGTTTTGTTTCAGTTCATTGTGGTATGCCTCGTCGGCTAAGAGTGAAACAAAATTGTCCCAGCCGATTTGATCCCGTTCGGTTTGATCAATTTTGGCGAAAGCTAATCCGGAGATTGCTGCGCCTGCGTGTGCTTTTGCGCCGAGACCGAAAACCAGACGATGCGCGCCCACATGATCGCGGACGATTTTGATGGCGTCACGGGTGTGGAGCAGGGAAGTGTCAAGATAAAGGTTATTTGTGCGATTCAATGCGTTGAAGCTCAAAGACAGCTGACCCCACATGACCTTGCGTAAAACGAAATGCAGTTCGGGGAAGGCGTTGGCTGCCTGTACGAGATCTTCCATATCTAGCGGCAGTTTCAGCTCGTTTATATCGACTAAAACGACCGGACGGTATTTTTTAACTCGTTCCAGGACAGGGATTATTTCTAAGAAGCGGTAGCGGTTGGTGACCGGGAATAGGGCAATGCAACGGGCTTCTTTTCTTTCCAGACAGTTTTCCAGATACTCGATTTCACCATTTCCCACCAGCATGCCCGGATTGGCGGCCAGGGCAGGAATGATCCGTTCGGCTGCGCCGGGGGTATTGTGAATGTCTTCCAGCAGAAAACGGTTGCCATAAACCGGATGCAGGTCGCGGGCGGCATTATGGCTGACGACCATCTGCCAAACGCCGAGCCGCTCCATATTGCGGAGCAGGTCGCCAAGAGTCGGGTAATCCGGCTGCCGATACGGCCCAAGGCCATATTCGCCGTCCACACTTAAATAATAAGGGCTTCTCATTGATGTTTCCTCCTTAATATAATTCAGTCGGCTTGAAATCTTCCGGAATCTGCAGCCGCTCGTAAACCTGCCGCCTGGCTGCTTGTATCTCTTTGTCGAGACGGTCGAAATAGTTACAGCCATAAGTGTCCATGTCCACGATGAAGGGGCCCAGCTCATTCAACTCGAGCTGCCAGGACGCTTCGATGCTGCCCAGCTCGTCAAACATTTCCACGCCCGAAATGGTGATGGCGTCACGCCACAGGTTAGGGCTGACACACTGCGGCGAAACGTGAATACAGCCGAATTTGCCCATGGCCGCGAGAGTTTTGCTGCCCATGGTCGTTTTGCCGACGATCAGTCGCAGGCGCCACTTTTCTACCGCGTCTGCACCCCATTTTTCAAATCGGACGCTTGATGTCGGCATAAAGGAGACCAACTCCCAGCCGTCATCCGTTTTTTTGATGATAGGTCCGACGTGGATCATGGCATTCTTGTCTGCCGTATCAAAAGGCAGCGTATTACCCTCGTCGAAGATATAGCGATGGATTCTCGATCGTCCCGTAAATACGCGGCCGCTTAAATATACTATATCACCGATATGCAAAGCTCGGACATCTTTCTCCTGTAAAGGAATAGACAAATGACAGCCGTTCATTCTTTTTACCTTTCTCCAAACCAATAAGCGCCGGGCAAAATTTCAAGCTTCTGTTCGTTTACGCGAACCGTTGCCCGTCGCGTCACGCAGCAATTAGTGCTGGTCGCCACGGCAATGCCGGCAATGTGAGTGTAAGCATATTCCACATGTACGGCAAGTACGGAGATTTTACCGCCGGCGCCCATGTGGCCGATGCCCAGGCTGTTGATGCCGTCAAGAAGCTCCTGCTCGAGCTGCCGGAAAGCGGGTTCCGGGTGGCGCGAACCGATCAGGCGCAAACAAGCCGCTTCCTTGGCCAGGTCTGCAGCCATGTTTGCCGTACCGCCGATGCCGATGCCCAGGATCCCAGGCGGACAGACTGCACCGGCACGGGTCGAGGCGATATAAGCATCCAGAATAAATTTGCGGATGCCGGTCATACCGTCTGCAAAAGCTACCATCTGACACCGGGTGCCGCCGAAAACCTCTGAACCGCCGCCCTTGGCGACAAAAGTGACCTCCACATGAGTGCCGGGCACATATTTATAGGTGAACCAGGGCACATTCTCTGCCACGTTGGTGCCCGGATCAAAACCGGTTAACGGATGTTTCATCGTTTTGCGCAGTGTTCCGCGCGTAGAAGCAGCTTTGATGACGTCGCGTCCGAGCTCTTCCAGAGCCAGCACGCCGCCCTCCAACTGAGCTTCGTTGCCGATTTTAACATAAAACAGAGGCCATCCGGTGTCCGGGCAGGCGGGCAAGCCGGCCGCGCGCGAACGTTCCAGGCTTTCGATCGTCCGAAGCAAGCCGTCTTTTGCCGGACCTGTCTCGCAATCGGCTGCCGCGCACAGCGCGCTGTACACATCGTCTGAAAGATTGGTTGCGCCGCGGCAGACAGCCAGTTCCATCGCGGCGCGAAGTTTTTCTTTTGTTATCATGACGGATCCTCCGGAATCTCAATTCCAGCTAACGGCATATGCTGCTGGCAGCCATAAATGTCGTCATCCTGCAAATCCCCGCTGACAATCTTGCGCGGAATGGTGATCTTGACGGAGTTTACGATCTCATAGGGAATAACGGAAACATCCGCGGCATCCACGTCATATAGCACCGCAATGATCTCCGGCTGAAGCTGCGGCAATACGCGCTTCAGCTTCTCCGGCGCGTCAAATATGACATCCAGGGTCAGCCAGAGAGGACCCGCGTTTTTACTGCGCAGTACCTTTGCATAATCGATCAGTCGCATGTCTTGCTGTCTCCGATCTTTTCATAATAGATTCGGGCTGTTTCGCTGAGGTCGTCGACCTCCATAATATGATAAATACTGAAAGTATATACCGCGCCTAAATGCAGATCCGACGGCGAGTAGGGGAAAGCCAGGTTGCCGGCCGTGCTCTTGCGGTTCGGATAGTCATAATGGAGCATGCGCGAACGGACCAGTGCCGCCACGGTATCGGCGATCTGTTGCGTCTTGCCCACGGTGTCCAGCACGATGCCCATGCCACATTCCGGCGCGCCATATTTACGCAGCAAAATTTGGTAGCTGTTTTCCGGCAGAACTGCATTTTCGCGGACAAAACGGCAGACGCCGTCAAAAATGTCGTCGATCCGCCGGATCGTCTCCGGATCCTGGATGCCGGCAATAGAAATGGTGCGGTAGCCGGATAAACGAACGCCTTCGATTTTCAAGGTCGGCTTTAGCGCCGGTACAAATACGCCGCCGCTGACGCGTACGGTCCGTTCGGTGATCTGCTCATATTGGCAATGCGTTAAGTCCGCGATGCCGTCCGGTTCAATCAGCTTGCATGGGTCGGCCTGTTCATACATGGTATGGGCCGCCACTCCGGTCAAGGTGCATTTCCGGGCCGGATTGGCGGGAGTCAGCTCAAAATAACCGGCTGTGATCTCTGCCTGCATGACGTCGGCGGCCGCCACCGGCGTGGCGCACATGGCGCCGCATTCCATAATCTTTGCCATATGGAAAGCCAAACCCGGATCATAGCCATGGAGCAGGCAGGGTGCCGCATAAATGGCCGTATCGCAGGCGCGGCCGGCAAGCACGACATCCGAGCCGGCTTTCAGCGCTTGGATAATGGGATCGGCGCCGATTTGGCTGACGATGCGGACGGACTGCTCCACATCCTCGCGATTCAGCTCTTTTTTGCCAAGAGCGTGGATTTTTCCATGCTCCAGCTTTTCCAGCACCACGGTTTTTTCTACGTCGGTTTCGATGGTCGCAAGTTTGAAGGACAGGTTCTGTTCTTTGGCAATTTCCAGGAAAATCTCGCGCAGCCATTGCAAATGGACCTGGCTGCCGGAGCCGCCGGAGGTGCCGACGATGAAGGGCGCGCCGGCTTGAAGAGCCAGCGGCAGCGCCAGCGCGACGTCGCGCTTAACCGCATTCCGGTCGGTAAAGGATATTCCGCTTCCCAGATAAGACGGGCCGGGATCTGATGAACCGCCGTCTGCGCCGATATAGTCCGGTTTTTGTTCAAAAGCATGGCGAAGCGATGCTTCATCGTAGCCATATCCCAGCAGTCCGTTAAGTGCCACAAGTTTCACAAGCATTACCTCTCGTTTGTACTGATCCATGATTTTTGTCTGTCATCAGTTTATCATCGACTGATCTGACAAAAAAATACAAGAAAGGTTATTGCCGCTATATATTTTTATATATGGAAAATGAAAATGATTGCATTGTTGCTCTTTGACTGCTTTAAGGCGGTTCGATGAATTATCG
>CAYRWC010000168.1:0-6247 GCA_964427795.1 uncultured Oscillospiraceae bacterium
TGTCCGCGCTCACGGACGTCTTCATCACCACAGCCGAAGACGCCGAAAGCATCACGGTTAATTGTTCATGCACGGAGCCGGCGCCGATTCATTGGGAAATTTATGATCATAACGGTCTTGTTGATGAAGGTTTATCCGAATCTTCAGTGTTTACGGTTGCCCGCGGCTCTATGCAGTTTTGGTCGCCTGAAGCGCCTAACCTCTATACCATGAAACTGACACAGGCAGACGACAGCACCGAACTTGTTTTCGGTATCCGCCGGCTTGCCGCGCATGGTTCGTCATTCAGTTTGAACCATGAACCGGTTTATCTTCGGGGCATCTGCGAACATGGTTATTATCCCGATACCGTACACCCGCCGCGCGATATCAACTACTATAAAGATGTCATTATGACTCTGAAGCGGCTCGGCTTCAACTTTATCCGTTTCCATACCTGGATTCCCATGGAAGAATATATGCGGGCAGCCGACGAACTCGGCATCATGCTGCATGTTGAAAGTCCAAACAATACGACCACAGTGGAATGGATTCAAATACTCAAACATGTGCGCCGCCATCCGTCCGTTGTGATCTGTTGCTGCGGCAACGAGTTGTTGATCGACGACGCGTGTGTCGGCAGACTCGAACGCCACGCGGCGCTCTGTCATGAGCTGATGCCCGACGCCCTCTTCTCGCCTATGAATGCGCTCCGCGGCGTTGAATACGGCTGGCTCGACTCAAATCTCGGCACCGATCTCTGTTATGAACCTTTTAAACATAACTATAAACGGTTAAACCGGCTTATCGCCTTCTCCGACGTTTTCAACAGTTATGCGCTCGGTCAGCTGAGCTACAATTCCGTCTGCGCCGATCCGGCAGAGCTCGATCATTTCCAAAGTATCTATCAACATCCGCGAATCAGCCACGAAATAGGCATTCACGGCACATATATCGATCTCGGCCTATCATGCCGCTACAAAGGGACGCGAATCGGTGAAACAGAATTGTTTTCCTCTGTTGAAAAGCACCTGGAATCCGAAGGTATGCTCCAACGCGCGCCGTTATATTATGTGAATTCCTGCAAGTGGCAGGCTCTCTTGCGTAAACACTGCTTTGAAAACGCCAGACGTAGTAAAACCATTGCCGGTTATGATTTTCTCGGCGTATCCGACCATCATTGGCATACTTTCGGCTATGCTGTCGGCATGATGAACGAATTTTATGAACTAAAACCCACGGAGAGCATCCGGAATATACGCCAATACAACAATGAGAGTGTCCTGCTTATCGACCTGGCCAATAACCGCAACTATTTTTGCGGCAGCCAGCTGAAATGCAAAATTTCCGTTTCCTATTTCGGCAAAAGCAAGATTGATGCCGCCACGCTCAGGTGCACGATTGGCAACACATCAGGTCATATCCTTAAGCGGTTCAATTTTCGTACAGGTCCACTAATATCCGGCCAAGTAGTGGAGATAGCCGACATAACATACAGCATCCCGTCCTGCGACCATCCTGAGAAGCTGCTGCTTCGCGCGGAACTGGACGATGTTCCCTATCCTATTGAGAACGAGTGGGAAATCTGGGCGTTCCCGAAAACGGAATCCGCCGCAGACGGCATTCTCTGCGTTGATTCCCTTAACAACGCGGCGCTGGCGGCGCTGAATAACGGAGCCGACGTCTTGCTGCTCGGTTCTGAACCGTTCGATACACTGCCTGTGTCGTTCCAGATCGCGCTGGCCGGACGGACCAACGGCAACCTCGCGACTGTCATCGAACATCATCCGCTTACCGATCCGATGGGACATGAAGGGTGGTGCGGCTGGCAATTCTACTCGATGATGACCGATGCATCGGCCGTTGTCTTCAACCGCACCTCGTCCATACCGTTTAAGCCGATCATTGAAGTTGCCAGCAGCTACAAGAATGTCCATAAACAAGCGGCTGTCTTCGAATTGAAAGTCGGGCGCGGACGGCTCCTCGTTTGCACCTTCAGACTGTCTTCTGATGATCCCGGCGCATTCTGGTTTAAAAACAGAATGCTCGAATACGTGCGCAGCGGCAGCTTCTCGCCCCAAATCACGGCATCCGTTGATGATCTGCGTACGCTCTTCTCAGCCGATAAAAAAATCTCCGCCATTGCGAATGATAATGCGGCGCATAATCCTAATGACATCACGATGAAAAAATGAGTTATTCTATAACCCAATCACTTCTTTTCCACCAAGAAAAAGAATGGTGATGCCGGCGAGTTGATAATATTAAATTTCGAAACGCATATTTGATGCCGGTCCAATCCGGACAGAGCATCATGGATCATATCGCCTTCGATTCTTCCCTCCTCGTGACCTGGATAGACGACGATGAGCAGCCCGCCGCCGTCATCCAGAAGATCGATTGCCGCATCTATAGCTGCCAGACTTGTTTCTCTCTTTGTCGTAACCGATTTGTCACCGCCGGGAAGAAATCCGAGATTGAACAGGCCGGCACAAATCGGGTTGGCGACATAATTTTTAACATGATGATGTGAATCAAGGATCAATGTGCAATTGTCCGGCGCCTGCTCTCGCCGCAGCAGTTCCTTTGTATGATCCAGAGCGGCTTGCTGAATATCAAAAGCGAATACATGGCCGCCGGCGCCAACAGCCCGGGATAGCCACAACGTATCATGACCGTTGCCCATGGTAAAATCGACCGCCGTGCCTCCGGTTTTGATATGCGGCAAAATTAAGCTTTTTTCAAGTTCAAGCAAATCAATCATATCGTCCTGGCAATCTCATAGCCTTCATGGATAGCGTCAATGGCGCGTCTGGGTTTCTTGGCGTCGCCGATCACATAGCTGGGAATATTTCGTTCCTCACAAGCCTGTTTGATGTCGCTGAAATCGTTCGGCGCGGCTCCGATTGCCACGACCACAGCATCGCATGGCCACTCCTCGGTTTTTCCGGCTCGTTCAATGATCATCGAGTTTTCTTTGATTTCCAGGCATTTTACCTTGTCCAGAGGTGATATTCTATCGCAGTACACATTCTCCATGACGCAAATCTGCCTGAATGTGCCAAGCTCACGGCCAATGCCCTCCAACATCTCAATGACGGTCACCTGGCAATTTTTCTTTTCCGCCAGATATTCGGCAACTTCCAGCCCGACCAGACCGCCGCCGACAACGATGACCCGTCCGGATACCTCGGCTCGACCCGACATGATGTCGTGAGAATTATGGACATGCGGCAAGTCGATTCCCGGTACATCGAAACTGGCCGGACTGGCTCCGGTGGCGATCACAACAACATCCGGCTTGATCTGTCCGATCAGGTCCGGCGTCACTCTGGTATTGAGCCGCACATCAACGCCGGCTTTCACGACTTGGCCGCTTCTTGATATAGCGGCGTCGCGCATCTCGCCTTTTCTCGGCGCCACGCCGGCCAACAGAAATTGTCCGCCCAGCTCGCCGGATTCCTCGCAAAGGATCGGTTCATGGCCACGCCGCTTCAAGATAAACGCGGTTTCCAGTCCGCCCATGCCGCCGCCGGCGATCAGCACTTTCTTGGGGGTGTTTGTCTTGACAAGCACGCATTCCTTTTCCCGGCCAACCGCCGGATTCCGCAAACAGGACAGATGCGGATACATCTGAGGAACGACATAACGGTCGACACAGCCCTGGTTGCAGGCGATGCACCGGACGATGTCGTCGGTATGCCCTGACGCGGCTTTATTGCAGAATTCCGGATCGGCAATCTGCGCCCGCCCCATGACCACCATGTCGGCTTTGCCTCCGGCAATGATATCTTCAGCCTGCTGCGGATCGTTGATCCGGCCGACGGCGATCGTGATCATGCCGGTTTCCTTTTTGATTCTGGCGGCATTATCGACATTGAATCCCCTTGGCAGGTCGATCGGCGGAACTTCAAACTTGACCCCGGCCGAATGCGCGTTGCCTCTGGATACATTCAGCGCGTCGACGCCCAGCCGGCCGGCCATTTTACTAAATTCAATGATCTCCTCGATCGTCAGCCCGTTATCCAAATAATCATCATGAGCCACGATCCGCATCAGCAGCGGCATGTCCTCCGGTATGTTCTTCCGGATCGCGGCAATGCAGGCCAGCGGATAACGCGCGCGATTCTCTAAAGAGCCGCCATATTCGTCGGTCCGTTTATTGATTCCGCCGCTCAGGAAAGAATGCGGCGAATAACCATGCGCGGCATGGAATTCCACGCAGTCGATTCCCGCCTCCGCACAGCGTCTGGCAGCCGCGCCGAAAGCGGCGACACACTCCTGGATCAATTCTTTGGATGCGGCCGGTATAACATATTCAGTGCCGGGAATCGGAAAATCGTTAGGAACAATAATCTGAGCCGAATGGTCAAGCGTCGCGACCACAAATCCGCCCTGCCATAGCTGCACGCAGGATTTTCCGCCGGCGGCGCGGATTGCATCCGCAAATCGTTTCAAGCCGGGAATGAATTGATCATCGCTGACCGACAGAAAATTATAAGGCGCCGAAGGTGTATGGACCGAAGTCGCCTCGGTCGTATTGAGGCCGTTTCCGCCCAGTGCTCTTGCCACATGATAATCAATGAACTGATCGGTTACAAATCCGCCTTTTTCAATAAGATTGGTCGCCATCGCGGGGAACACAACCCTATTTTTCAATTCCATGCCTCTGATTTTTATCGGACTGAAAAGATGTGGATAAGCCATTTCCATTCCTCCCTTAAGCGATACTCAAATGGGTATGAAAAAACACTTCTGTTTTCAGTTTAGCACAAGATGCATTTTTTCGGTACAAAAGATGATATGATGGAAATTCACAAAAAATTATGATATAACAACGTCACAGTGAAGACAGTATGCGAAAGGTGAGAGATTCATATGTTTATTGGTTCGCTTTTTCATCATAAATCCGGCGTTTCGGCCAAGTTGTCGTTTACCCGCCTCGGTTCAGCAAATACTGTTTCCATGATTAACGGCATTTCATTGGATAACAAAATGCCATATGACCAATCGCCCTTCGGCAAAGGGGAAACCGTTTCCTGGAAATGGGACACATTCCTGCTTACCGGCCTGGATATTACGATCCACTTTTCATCCAGCTGCTTCGTCGACACGCTCTTACTCGAGCTGGACGGCGAGTCTGCCGTCAAGAGCGTGGAGCTTTTGTTTGAGGATTGCGGCGAATTCCGCACAGGCGCCACATTGAAGGGCGCCGATGCTTATACGGGCGCGCTGCGGCTGACGGCGGGTGTGACAACCGATACCGTTATCGTCCGGTTGAAAACCTGTTTATCCGATGTAGCCATAAGCCGCTTCGATCTCACCGGCGGCGTGTTTGACGAGCCGCGCGTGTATCCGCTTCCCGATATGATGGAAACAACCGGCGGCAGCAAAATCCTGTTGTCCAACCTGAGCGGCGTTGAAGACGACGGTTCGGCGGACGCCGCCTTCGCCAAGGATTTATATCTGGAAAAACTGAACGAGCGTGGCGTGCATTTGAGCGGCAGCGGCTCCTTCCGGCGCGATGACAATCACGCCGCGATTCGCTTTTATGCCGATATGGCTCTCGGCGACGAGGAATACACCATCGAATCGGATGTCGACGGCTGCATCATCGGAGCTTCGTCGCGAAGCGGCTTTGTTTATGCCGCGGAAACGCTCTTGCAGCTTACCGGTGGCGGTTATCTGCCGCAAGTCAAGCTTCATGACAAACCTTTCAAAATGCTCCGCGGCTATCACATGGGCATACCCATGCGCTCCCGTATTCCCTTTATAAAACGCCTGATCAAATATGTGCTTACCCCGATGAAATACAATACGATTTTTCTGGAGCTGGCAGGCGGCATGCGTTATGATTCCCACCCGGAAATCAACGACATGTGGGTAAAAATCCATGACAAAATGAACGCCGGCGAGTGGCCGATATGCAATCACATCGAATATACCGGCGACGGCGACATCCTGGAAAAAGCCGAGATATGCGATCTCGTCGATTTTGCCGCTTCCTATGGCATCGAAATCATTCCCGAGGTGCAGTCGCTCAGCCACGTCCAATATCTGACCAAGGCGCATCCGGAAATCGCCGAGCTGGCCGAAGCGAAGGGAAAACCGTTATCTGAGGATCTGCGTCTGGCCGATATCCCCACCCATGATTTTTATCCAGACGCCTACTGTCCTAGTAATGAAAAAAGTTACGAAATCCTGTTTGATATTCTTGATGAAGTGATCGAAGTCTTTAAACCCAAAAAATTCGTTCATATGGGTCATG
>CAYRWC010000169.1:0-2239 GCA_964427795.1 uncultured Oscillospiraceae bacterium
TGACGTCTTATTAGGCACCGCCGCCGCTTTGCCTTTTTCCATTATAAATTCATATACTCCGGCAGGCGGTGAATCGACGACGCGGCGCCGGCTCTCGTCACCGTCAGGCCGGCCGCTTTGGCCGCCATGGATAACGCGGCCGCGTCATCCCGGTTCTTGTCGATCATGGCCAGATAGGTGCCGATAAAGGTATCGCCGGCGGCCGTAGTATCGACGACCGGCCCGGCATGCCAGGCCGGCAGACTCAACCGGGTTTCCTGCCAGGCAAACAGCATGCCGCGGCCGCCCAGAGTCAGAATGATCCTGGCTTGCGGATAACGCCGGGCCAGCTGTTCGAGGAGTCGGTCCGGATGTTCGCCGCCGGACGCCGCGTCTTCGCCGATTAAGGCGGCGCCTTCGCCTTCATTGACAATCAAGTAGTCGACCAGAGTCAAGGGCAAAGCCAAGGCCCGTTCGTCCATCGGCGCCGGATTCAACGCGATGCGGCAGCCCTTGGCTTTGGCCAGGCGCATCATCTCGGCAATACCGTCGGTTTCGTTTTGAAACAAGACAATTTCGCTGCCGGTCAGCAGGGAGGCGGCAGATGGAACAAAATCTTCCGGCTGGCTGCGATTGGCTCCGCTATATAAGATAATGCAGTTTTCGCCCTGTTTGTCCACCTGGATTATGGCATGGCCGTTACTGCAAGATAGCGTCTTTATGCCGGACACATCCACCTGGTCGGCAGAAAGAAAATCCAGTAAAAACGTGCCTTCGCGCCCGATGCAGCCGACATGGCGAACCTGGCCGCCGGCCCGGGCGACGGCAATCGACTGGTTGAGCCCTTTGCCGCCGGGATTAATATCCAGCCGGTCTGCCGTATACGTTTCACCGGGTCTGATAAAATGATCCATGGCGTAAACATAATCGATGTTAAGCGAACCAAAATTGATAACCATTGCAACCTCCCGTTATTCCAGCTTTTCCTGTCGTCTGCCGGAAGCCCGTGATATAATGGCAGCAAAGCATCAGTTTGCTGCCGATCGTTCTGATTATACTCGTTTTTTATCGGCAGCGGCAACCTGGAATATCGAGGCTGTGATATGGACACTCCGTTTAAAGCAACGCCACTGGTTGAAAGCATCCGAGTCGACGCCCTTTATACGCTGCATTATTTCGAATATGCCCGGGATTATCTTTTTACCGGTGAAAAACATGATTTTTGGGAAATGGCTTATATCGACAAAGGCGAAGCCGGCGTCATGGCCGACAATACCGGTTTCCAGCTAAAGCCCGGCGAGGCGATATTTCACCGGCCTAACGAGTATCATAATATTTGGGCGAACGGCACTTTCACCAATGTCGTTATCGTATCTTTTTCTTGCAATAGTCCGGCTATGGCTTTTTTCCAAAAAAAGATCCTGCAGCTGGGCCCCAAAGAAAAAGAATGGCTGGCGATGATGCTGAAGGAAGGCCAGGCTACTTTCAAAGAAAGCCTGGCGATTGTTGATTTAACCGGGTTCAGCGTTCGCGAGGACGCGCCGTTCGGCAGTCTGCAATTGATTAAGATCCTGCTGGAACAGCTGCTGATCAGCCTGATGCGCGATGCCACGGCCATTTCCCGCGAGAGCCGGCAGTCTGCCGACACGAAAGTCCAGCACGAACAGCGGGTCGTCGAACAGATCAACCAGTACCTCGAGCAGAATCTGTCGTGTACCATGACGCTGGACGAAATATGCAGTCAACTTTTGTTTTCAAAAACATATTTGAAACAGATCTATAAAAAATGGACCGGCGACAGCATCATGCACCATTTCCTTTTAATGAAAATGAATGCTGCCCGCCGATTAATCAGCGAGCAGCAATATACTTTTACCGAAATAGCACAAAAACTCGGATTTTGTTCGGTTCATCATTTCTCGCGGACATTCAGCCGGCTCGTTCACTTAACGCCCAGCGAATATGCCCGCTCGGTTCAATCCCGCGGCATGCTCTGAGTATCGCCGTCCGGTTAACGTTCCAGCTCCAGAAAAGAAGCCAGCCTGGAACTGGTCGCTTCTGCCAGTTCCAATTTAGGCATTTCGCAGAAAATGCGCAGCAGTGGCTCTGTTCCGGAAAAGCGGGCGATAATCCAGCCGCCGTTGGCAAAATAAACCTTGCAGCCATCCAGCCAGCTGACATGATCGACCGGCTCGGAAAATTCCGGCAGCTGATGATCGACCATCAGGCTTTGATGAATAGACTGCTTTTTCTCGGCCGA
>CAYRWC010000169.1:2249-6224 GCA_964427795.1 uncultured Oscillospiraceae bacterium
GGAAATCCTGTTCGGTCATATACAGCTCGCCGAATTGGGCGACGATTTCTTTATAAAGAGCCGAGAGACTCAAGCCGGTAACCGCCAGCATTTCAACCAGCAATGACGCCGCGTATATGCCGTCTTTGCCCGGTATATGGCCGCGCACCGTCAGACCGCCGGACGATTCGCCGCCGATGACCGCTTTGGTCTCCTGCATTTTCGCGGAAATATGCTTGAAGCCAACCGGAACTTCATAACAGGTTTCGCCAAATTTAGCCGCGACGCGGTCGAGCATGTGCGTTGTGGCCAGATTGCGTACGCAAGGGCCGCGCCAGCCTTTCCGCGACAGCAGATAGTAATAGAGCAGGACCAAAATTTGGTTGGGATGCAGAAAATGGCCCTGATCGTCGATGATGCCGAGCCGGTCGGCGTCGCCGTCGGTAGCGATGCCCAAATCGCAATGATGTTCCAGAACAATCTGTTTCAAAGCGTTCAGCGTCTCAACATTGGGCGAAGGCAGACGGCCGCCGAATAAGGTGTCACGCCGTTCATGGATCACTTCGACATCGCAGCGGGCCGTCATTAGAATGGTCTGCAGGCTGGTCCGCGAGACGCCGAACATCGGATCGAGCGCTATTTTCAGGTCGCGGCCGCGGATGGCGTCCATATTGACTGCCTGAATGATGGCGTCGATATAAGCGTTGGAGGGATTGATCCGGTTAACCAATCCGCTCTTTTCCGCGGTCCCGACCGGCAGCGATTTGACTTGGTCGGGCGAAACAGCGTCGATAAAGCGTTCCAGACGAGCGGTCACTTCGGCGTCGGCGTCCCGGCCGCCGGCCGTAAACAACTTAACGCCGTTATAAATTGCCGGATTATGGCTGGCGGTTACAGCCAGGCCGTATGCTGTTCCATATCGTTTCACCGTAAACATGACCAGCGGTGTCGGCGCTTCGCGGTCGATCAGCTGAGAGGTGATGCCGTTGCCGGCCAGGACTTCAGCCGCCCACTCCGCGGCTTCGCGGGACAGAAACCGCCGGTCATAGCCGATGATCACGCCGGTTTCGGCCACCTTTTCCTGCGTCATCATATCGGCCAAGCCCTGGCATAACAAACAAACATTGGCTTTAGTAAATTCGTCGGCGATTATGGCGCGCCAGCCGCCTGTTCCAAAACGGATCATGAATGTGCCTCCTGCAAGATGCTTTCACAGCGAGCCAGATCCTCCGGCGTGTTGACGCCGAGAATCTGATGGTCGTCATGAATGATTTCTGTTTCGATCCGACCGCCGTTTTCCCGGATCAGCTGGGGTACATCGGTCAGATAATATTCGCCTTGGGCATTATTATTACGCAAGCTGCTCAATACTTGAAATAAGATCCGGCTGCGAAAAACGTAAACGCCCGGGTTGACTTCATTGATCAGACGTTGTTCCGGCGTACAGTCTTTCTGCTCGACAATGCCGGCAAACCGGCCTTGTTGGTCACGGATGATCCGGCCGTAATCAGGAATCTCATCGGTTACCGCAGTCAAAAGCGTACAATCGGCGCCGCTTTGCTGGTGTTTAGCCACCAGGCCGCGGTAGGTTTCCGGCTTGAAAAGCGGCATATCGCCGTAAATAACCAGAACGTCGCCGTCATAATCCTGAAACTGCGGAGCAGCCGCCGCGACGGCATGGCCGGTGCCCAATTGCTCGGTCTGCAGGGCATAGCCATAAGCACAACCCATGGCTTGTCTGACCTTTTCCGCCTGAAAGCCGACGACCAGAATAACGTCCTCCGGCCGAATAAAGGACAAATTATCCATAACCCAGGCCAGTAAAGGCCGGCCGGCCGCCATGCGCAGTACTTTCGGCAGATCCATCGTTTCCGAATGCAGCCTTTTCCCTTTGCCCGCAGCCAGTACAACCGCTTTAACCGGCCGCATGCCGGGATCTCCTGTCCGGATTTCCTGTTTTTGCTTCATTAATCATCCCTCCTGACACCGTCGTCCTGCCGCAGCAGTCTGGCCGGACAACCGAGCGCCTCAACGGCATTGATGATCCGGTCGGCATCGGCCGGATCGGCATAAACATAACAACAACCGCCGCCGCCGGAGCCGTTGACTTTTCCGCCATAAGCGCCATTGGCTGTCGCGACGTCCAGGATCCTTTCGATTTTCGGCGTCGAAATGCCCAGGCCGTCGCGTAATTGCCGATGATGATCGCTGATCAGGCGGCCCAGTAAACGATCGTCTGCCGGTTGTTTGGCTAAAACATCCAAGCCGCGGCGCAGCAGACGGTAATTCTCGATATTGGCCATCAATTTCTGCCGGTGGAACCCGTCCAGGTGATCCAGCACCTTCAGGCGCTCATCATGGCCGAGGAAGTCGCGCACGCTGGTTATTCCATAAGGCTCAAGCTGACGCAGAGCCTCCTGCGCCGGAATTTTCGATGCGGCCAGGACGCGGGTGGTGTCCTTTTGCTCCAATGAATCGAATAATATAAAGCAGCCGTTCAGACGGGCCGCCAAGCGTTCGATCTGGAAAGACCCGGAAAAATTCAAATGAACCATGCCGCCCAAAGCCGAGGTGTAATGGTCCATGCGGCCGCCCGGTTCATTGAATTCGGCGACCTCGGCCTGAAAAGCCAATTCGGCGATCTGGCGCGGATCGTCCTTGTCCGGATGGCCGATGCCTTCCAGCAGAGCTTTGATCAGGACAACGATCATCGTGCTGGAAGAGCACATGCCCTTGCCGATGGGTATCTCCGAATCCAGACGCAGATCAAAGCCTTTCAACGCATAGCCGGCTTTCTGCAGAACCCGGACCGAGCTTTTCAGATAATCGCGGGCTTGGCCGTATATAATCGGCCGCGACAAGTCGATCGTTACTTCTTCATACAAATGTTGATCATTAACAGAATCGAGGCGGTCCAGGCGGCTGTCCCGGATGGCGATTCTGATCAGCGAATCGCCGCGGCCGGTTACCGCGGCGCGAAAACGCAGATTGATCGCAACGGCGACAACCTCAAGGCCTAAATAGTCTTGATGCTCGCCAAACAAGCAAAGCCTGCTGGGTGTGGAAACATGAAAATCTGCCGGCATGAGTCATCCTCCCTGCTGTCCTTTTATCGATCGGACAGACTGTTCTGATGGTAGAATTACGTACACACTATAACGCACGGCATGAGTCATTGCTTTAGCCTAAAAGGCATGATCTTTGCATAATCGGACAGGTTGCTTCATGACGCCGATCACCAAAATGCCACTCCACATTCTGTCGGAACGTTCTTCCGCATTATTTATTCCGTGGTATAATCAGGATGCTGTAGACTCAGGAGCGGTACAGGGTCCTGTGTTCGCAAATAACTGGAAAAAAGGTGGTCCTATGTATTCCATGAAAGCTGGTTTTTCCCGTCTCGATGTTACGCCGCCGTTAGGTATCGAAGTAGCCGGTTATTACGAAACCCGTATCGCCGACGGCATCCTTGATCCGCTGACCGTTTCCGCCGCCGCCGTCAGCGACGGCGAAAATCACGCCGTTCTGTTAAGCCTCGACGCTTTGGGGCTGGATCAGAAAAACTGTACGGCAGTCCGGAAAATGATCGCCGGCCGCACGGGGCTTTCTGACGAAGCGGTGTTGATTACCTGCACCCACACCCACACCGGACCGGTCCTGAATGACAAGCGCAACACGCCCGACCCGATCCATAATGAATGGCTGTTCCGAAAAATGGCCGACGCGGCGGTCCTCGCACTGGCCGACTTGAAGCCGGCGGAAATATACGGCGGCCGCAGCATTGCGCCCGGCATTTCCTTTGTCCGCCGTTTTCGCATGAAGGACGGCAGCGTCCGGACGAATCCGGGCGTCAATAATCCCGACATCGCCGAACCGTTGGGAACGCCGGATGAAACCGTACAATTGGTACGCTTTAAAAGAGCGGACGCGCCGGATATCTTGCTGGTCAACTTCCAGGTTCATCCCGATGTAATCGGCGGCTGCGCCTATTCGGCC
>CAYRWC010000170.1:0-6197 GCA_964427795.1 uncultured Oscillospiraceae bacterium
GACGGCCGGTTCTGGGCCGGTACCATGAGCCTCGACGGGCTGCGCCCGTCGGGATCGCTTTACCGGCTGGCCGGCGACCGGACTGTAAAACGCTTGCTGAGCGGCGTGTCCATATCCAATGGCCTGGCCTGGTCGCCGGATAAGAAGACTGTGTATTATATCGATTCGCCTTGCCGGGAAATCTGGGCTTTCGACTACAATCCGACCGATACGGTTCCGGCCAATAAACGGACCGTTGTACGGACAGCCGCGGATGAAGGCGTTCCGGACGGCATGACGATCGATACCGACGGTCGTCTCTGGGTGGCCCACTGGGGCGGCAGTCGGATCTGCGTTTATGATCCCCGGAGCGGGAAGAAGATGGATGAAATCATATTCCCGGTTGAACAGGTATCCAGCTGCACTTTTGGCGGGAAAAACATGAATGATCTCTACGTGACCACCGCCTGGAATACATTGTCTGATGCGGCCAGAGCCATGCAGCCGCAAGCCGGCGCTTTATACCGGGTTAGAACGGCGGCGCAAGGGTTTCCGGCCGATCGGTTCGCAGGCTGAAGCAGCTGTTCTTTCTGATGAACGCGGTTGTCATAACCCATGGACTATGACATAATGCAGACAGATGTATCGGCGTCCATAACCGGTGTTTCATCGGAACAAATATCAACAAATTTAGGAGGCTATTATGAAACCAGTTAGAGTTGCCATTATCGGCTGCGGCACGATCGCCAATTCAGCCCACGGCCCGTCTTATGGTAAAAATCCCAATGCTCAAATTGCCTATTGTGTGGATATTATACCGGAACGGGCAACTGCTCTGGCGAAGAAATTCGGCGATGAACAGACGAAGGCGATAACGGATTATCACGACATGCTGAAGGATCCGTCGGTTGATGTTGTTTCAGTCTGCGTTCCCAATTATCTGCATGCCCCGATCTCCATCGATTGCCTGAATGCCGGCAAGCACGTCTTATGCGAGAAACCGGCTTCCGTAAATTATCAACTGGTCCTGGACATGAAAGCCGCCGCGGACCGCAATAACCGAATTCTCAATATTGGCGTCGTCAACCGCTTCAACACCGCTGTCAATAAGGTCCGCGACCTGATTAATGCCGGAGAACTGGGCGAAGTTTATCATATTTATTGTTCCTTCCGCGCGCATCGCTCGATACCCGGTCTGGGCGGCCAGTTCACGACCAAAGCGATGGCCGGCGGCGGCGTGCTGATCGACTGGGGCGTCCATTTTATCGATCTGATTTGCTATTGCATCAATACGCCGGCCGTCAAATCTGTAACCGGCGCCGCGTACGGCAAGCTGGCGAATAAGATGACCGATTATGTCTATACGGACATGTGGGCGGGTCCGCCCAAGTATGACGGAACCTATGATGTCGAAGAATTCATAACCGGCATGGTCAGAACTGCCGGCCCAAGCATCACCCTCAACGGCGCCTGGGCGCAGAATATCGACGAAGGCGCGATGTTCATCGAATTCATGGGCGATAAAGCCGGCATCAAATTGCAATACGGGGGCAATTTCACCCTTTACAGCACCAAGAACGGCATGCTGACCCAAACGGTTTACAACATGAAAATGGCCGACATGTTTTATGATGAGATCGACGCGTTTATCCACTGCGCCGCGGCCGGCGAGAAAATCCGCTCGAATGTCGACCAGATCCTGGTGACGGCTCAGATCATGGATGCTTTGTATCAGTCGGCTGCCACGAACAAGGAGGTTTCCTTTACATGAAAAAAATCGGGTTTATCGATTATTTTCTTGACGAATGGCATGCCAACAATTATCCGTTATGGATCAAGGAATCCCGCTTCGCAAACCGGATGCAAGTCTATGGCGCCTGGGCGATGCAAGATAAAACCGGCGGCCTGACAACCGGCCAATGGTGTGAGAAATTCGGCGTTCAGGCCATGCCGTCCCAGGAAGCTTTGATCGATGCCTGCGACTGTCTGGTGGTTTTGTCGCCGGATAATCCGGAATACCATGAAGAATTGTCCAAGCTGGCTCTGCAATCCGGCAAACCGACATACATTGACAAAACTTTTGCCACCAGCTGCGAATCGGCCAAAAGGATGTTTGACCGGGCGGCGCGGTATCGGACGCCGATGTATTCGACATCGTCGCTGCGGTATGCCCAGGAACTCGAGTGGTTTGCCCGGGAAGGCATCGGGCGGAACGAGGTAAGCTTTGTTTCCACCCGGGGCCCCGGCGTGTTTCTCAATTACTCCATCCATCAGCTGGAGATGATCGTCACGGTCATGGGTCCCGGCGCCTGCCGGGCGCTGGCGCTGAGCAACTCAAGCGTTCCGGTGGTTGTCTATGAATATGCGGACGGCCGCAGCTGTGTCTTGAACCATTTGTCCTGGTCCGGATTTTCATTGGCTGCCCAGACCAAGGACGGCCGGGGCTGCGCGCTGGACATGACAACCGACTTTTGGCCGTCCTTTATCGACGCCCTTTTAAACTTTTTCGAAACCGGCGAACCTGCGGTACGGCAGGAAGATACCTGCGCGGCGATCGCCATGTACGAAGCCGGTCTCGCGGCCTGCAAAACGCCGGGCCGGTGGATTTCGATTCCCGGCTGATAATACTTTAAGAAACCATACATAAAACCGTCCTGATGCCGAAAGACTTGAGGGCGGTTTTTTGTCGGCGGCCGGATAAGCTTAATACGATTTTTGGTTTAAACGGCGAAAATTGGACGGCGGCAGCCCTTTTACTTTCCGGAACATCTTGGAGAAGAGCAAAGGATCTTCATACCCGACGGAATTGGCAATGCTGCCGATCGGTAAATCAGTGTCTTTCAGAAGGTCAAGAGAACGATTGATGCGATAACGAATGAGATATTCCTTGATGGACAAGTGTACGTTTTTTTGAAAAACAGCGCCCAGATAGCTGCTGTTCAGTCCGACATGCCCCGATATTTCGGTAATAGACAAGTTTTTACGGGTAAAATTTTTAGAAATGTAGTCCATGGTTGTCCGGATATAATCGTCGGTTTGTTTTAACGGCGCAAGAAGCATATCGGATTTGGCATTGCGTTCAATCAAACAGGATAGGATGCGAAGCAGCAAACCGAGTAATCCCAGATTTTGCTCTTGGTAATGGTCGTTGACTTCGGTTATTTGCTTAAAGGTGTATCCCAGCAAACCTTCATGATCACTGCTAAAAAGTAAAGAGGGCGGCGAAAGCCCCGCAAGCTGCACAAAATGCGCCGCGCCGGCGCCGCTGAAAGAAATCCAGTATAAAGACCAGCCGGAGCTGGAATCGGCAAGATATGAACAGACGGCTGCCGGATAAAGGCAGATGCCTTGCCGTTTTTGCACTGTATAGGCCTTTCCGTCGACAGACAGCGTTATACTGCCGTCGATAACATAAAACAGACGATAATCATCTTCTTGCCCCAGACAAACATTCGGCTGGCAAACGCCGGATTGGAAACCGGTCTGATGTACGGATAAATCCAGGATATATGGCGTTATGGTTTTTACATGATCACGTTTAACCCGGGTAATCATGGCTTTGTCCTGATCCGATCGATTATTTTTACCGCTTTATCGACGAGCAGATAACCTGTTTCCGGGCATAAGCGGGTATAGGTCGAAAGCTTTGTTTCATAGCCGCCCTGAGGAAAGGCTTCGCGCGTGGCGATATAGCCGTAATTGCCGTTCGATAAGGCATCGATCATGCAATAGGGCTGATGAGCTTGTTTTTTAATGTCCAGGCCAAATTCGGTAAAGACTTCTCCCGGCAAACCAACCAGCGTAAAAGGACCTACTTGAAAGACTTGCACGATGGCTGTTTCATCAGCATAGGGATGATCGGCGACGTAAAGCAGCTCATTGGCAAAAAACCGATCGTACATATGAGCGGCATCATCAGCGGCATCATCATGAGCACAGCGGTACGCCTGTTCAATTTGGCTGCTGTCCGGACGCCGGGGACTCACGGTAAAACGTTCGCATCCCATGTTTATAAGCTGATGATCGGCGAACGGTTCCGAATATTCGGCCGAAAGAACGCGTTCTGCCAGGTACCGCCCTAATTCACGGTAGTAATCTTTTTGCCTGGTCTTCTCATTATGGATATCGACATGGTTGATGTTGCCGCAGGCGCCGGTCAAAAAGACCGTCACAAACGAGTCTCCATAAGCATCTTTCAGACAGGAGGACAGCTCGCCGGGATAATCGGCGCTTAAAGCAGTGCCGCCGGCAACATCGAGATGGCAGGCATAATTGACAACGGCGCCCAGAGGCGTGCCGTCCGGTTTTCTGATCATCAGAATCGTCAGATCCGGATCGACAGGACCCGCCGGCCGGTCAACCAGCGGATTATGATAACCGGGATTCGTTTTGTAGGATCCGTCCTTCATCAGGAATCTGCGGTTAAAAGCACGGCCTTCGGTTTGGCTGACGGCGGCGGACAAAACGACCGGCTGTCGGTCATGATAAGCTTGAATACCGGCATCGGCGGCCTTCTCGATCAACATTTCCGTGTAACGCAGGTCTTTGGTATGGCCATAGGCGGCTACGGCCGGCGCGCCGGTATGCGTATGTGTGGCGGCAATCAGAATCGCTTCGGCCGCCAATCCGGTTTCAGCAACGATGCGCTGCCGGATTTGTTCGGCGTCCTCATGATCTATGCAAAGCAAATCCAGAGCGAGAACGATAAAGGTGCGATGATCGTCGCCCAAGGCCATTGCTTTGGCATGCAGCGGATCCCTGACGGCGTCGGAAACGCGGATATAAAGCTGCCCCGGGATATGAAGGCCCAGTTCGGGCGTTATGTCGGCTTCTTTTAAACTACAATAATGCATATGATTTACCTCCTGGTTTTTAGGATCCAAAATCAGAACTGAAGGTTTCGAGACGCGTGTTTTTTATCAGATTATCCAACAGCAGCTTCGCGCCGCCCAAAGTCGCCGCGTTTCCTTTGATCTGTGAATAATAAATATTCCCCGCTTTTCCACCGACAGACGCTTTCAGAGCGGATTGCGAGACATAATGATCGATTCTTGAAAGCAGAATGTCGCCCAATTCGGTCATATCGCCGCCCAGGATGACGGCTTGAGGATTAAGCAGATTCAGAACCGAACTAATGCCGGCAGCCAGAATCCGCGCCGTTTCATCGATAGCCTCAAGCGTGAGTTCATCATGATCCAAAGCGGCTTCCCGCAGGACATGAATATTGATACGATTGTAATCGCCGCCGGTCAATGCGGTTATTTTGGTCGGCCGGCCGGACATCATGCCGTAAACGACGCGCTGGATCAAAGCCGGCACATTAGCCATCCGTTCCAGACAGCCACGATTGCCGCATAGACATTTCGGTCCGTTCAGATCAACCGAAAGATGGCCGATTTCACCGGCCAAACCGTCCGAACCGCGCAGAAGGCGGCCGTCAAAAATAATACCGGACCCGATGCCGACATTGATGTCGATATAAATCAGATTGCGTAAGCCGGCGTTATTACCGATTTCCTTTTCGGCATAAGCCGATAAGCTCGACTCATTCTCCAGAACGACCGGTATGTTCGTAAAATGAGAGCGGATCATGTGCAGGAAAAGATTATCTTCGTGAATTGGGATTATGGTGGAGTTAGTCACGACACCGCGTTTCGGATCAATAAGGCCGGGGACGCCAAGACAAAGCCCCCAGAGCCGCTGTTCAGGCAAATGAAATTTCTCAAGCAGCTGAGCGACGGCTTGAATAATACAACGGCCGGCATCGGCATAATCCTGAATCGGTTCCATGATGCTGCCGATTTCGTGGCAAAAAACATCATAAACCGCGATATAAACCCCTTCGCAAAGCAGCTCGGCCGACATGACATACCCGCCTAAAGGAGCAATTTCAAGCATCATGGGTTTTCTGCCGCTGGCTTGTGTTTTTTTCGTTCCTTTATTGACGACTAAACCCCGTTTGATCAGTTCATCGACCAGAGATGAGACCGTTGTCGGGCTCAGCTGCGTTTTCGCGGTAAGGTCGGCGCGTGATAAAGGCGCATATTGATAGATCAAGTTAAAAAGCACTTTTTGATTGACTGCTTTTACTTGTTGCAAGTTGGCAGTTATTTTTGAAACCGACCTCTTGTGAAACGATGCAGCCATATTTTTTACTCCAGAGAATGGAATAATTTCATCATAACATCATTAAAAAATATTACAAGAGGGAATAAGCA
>CAYRWC010000171.1:0-6188 GCA_964427795.1 uncultured Oscillospiraceae bacterium
CGAAGCGGATCTGGTCCTGCTGGCCGTGAAACCGCAGGTTATTGAGCCGGCGATTAACGCTTTTGCCGGGAATCTGAAAACCGGTGTGCTTGTTTTATCCATCGCCGCCGGCGTAAGCCTTGCCAGGCTGCGTTCTTTGATCGGTTCCGGAACCGCTCTGGTCCGCATCATGCCCAATACTCCGGCTATGGTCGGCAGCGGTGTCAGTGCCGTTTGCTTCGATCAGGCGTCCAAGGATCATCAGGAACTGACCAGACGCCTGCTGGAAAGCTGCGGTCTGGTCTTCGTTTTGCCGGAAAAACAGATGGACGCCGTAACCGGCTTGTCCGGAAGCGGCCCCGCTTATGTTATGCTGATGATTGAAGCCATGGCCGACGCGGGCGTTAAGCTCGGCCTGCCCCGGGATACGTCGATCAAAATGGCAGCCATGACCTTGATGGGTTCGGCACGCATGGTGCTCGAAACCGGCATGCACCCGGCTGTTTTGAAAGATCAGGTTTGTTCGCCGGGCGGCACGACGATCGACGCTGTGGCCCGCCTGGAAGAAGATGGCTTGCGGGCGGCTTTGATCGGCGCCGTATGTACCGCCGCGGATAAATCGCGGCAGATGCGCGAACAGGCCGGCGATCATGGCTGAAACGATCGAGATCTACACAGACGGCGCTTGTTCCGGCAATCCCGGTCCCGGCGGCTGGGCGGCGATATTAACAGCGCAGGGTGTGGAGAAAGTGATCAGCGGCGGCGCTTTGTCGACGACCAACAACCGAATGGAGCTGACCGCAGCTCTGGAAGCGTTGAAGTGCCTGAAAAGGCCATGCAGCGTCCATCTTTACAGCGACAGCGCTTATCTGGTTTCGGCTTTTGTCAAGGGATGGCTGGCCCATTGGCAGAAAAACGGCTGGCGCAATGCCGCCGGAGATCCGGTCAGCAATCCCGATCTCTGGCAGGCGCTCCTGCAAACGGCGACGCCGCACAAGATCGAGTGGATCAAGGTAAAAGGGCACGCCGACCATGTTTATAACAACCGCTGCGACCAGCTGGCCGTCGCTGAGATAAAAAAAATCAGATCGGCCGGGGACAAGCCGCAATCGCCGGAAACCGGCAAATCCGAATCAGCGGCGGCTGCGGAGAAGAAAGGGTGAACGACTTGTTTCAGGAAACAAGCATCAAAACAGATCAGGCGTTTATCGGTCGCGTTTTCCAGGTCGAAGTACAAACGGTGTCTTTGCCGGACGGCCGGCCGGCCAGACGTGAAATTGTCCGCCATAGCGGCGGCGCCTGTGTTCTGGCGCTGGATGAACAGCATCGGGTTTATATGGTGCGGCAGTTCCGAAAACCCTTTGACCGCGAATTGCTGGAAATACCGGCCGGAAAACTGGAACCGGGCGAAGATCCGCTCGATTGCGCCCGACGGGAGCTGTCGGAGGAAACCGGTCTGACAGCCGATCATATGATTCTCTTAACCGCGCTTTATCCTTCGCCGGGTTATTGCAGCGAAGTCCTGTCTATCTATCTGGCGACCGGCTTGACTGCCGGCCAGGCTCACCTGGACGAAGGGGAGCATCTGTCCTGCCAGCTTTATCCGCTGGCCCAACTGCTGGATTGGGCCGACAAAGGCGTGATACACGACGCTAAAACACTGGCGGCACTGCTGCTGGCCGACCGCCGCCTGAAAGCTGATCCCGGCCTGGCCGGGCCCGTCGGAGAATCCTGATATGGCCGCCGCGCCAATTGACCGTAAAAAAGAAATCAACGGCGTGCTCTATTTGGCGGCTGCCGTTATTTTGGCGATTGCTTATTATTGGCCCGACAGCGGCAGCGGCTGGCTGGGAAAATTTCTACTCGACGCCGGCCGCGGCCTTTTCGGCACGGCAGCGCTAGCTCTGCCGGTTGTTTTTCTTTATATGGCTGTCGATTATTTGCTGGAACAGCATTTGAAGGTCACGCGCTTGCGTTTTACTTATGTCTTTTTGCTGTTGATATCCGCTGCTGCCTTGATGCATATGATTACAGTCGATCCGGCTGCGTTCCGCCTGTTATGTCAGGACGGCGGCAATAAACCCGAAGCCTGGCAGGCGTTGCTGAAGCTGTGGCAAACCGGCATCCGGCCTTACATGCTGGAGAACGGCAAAACAATCCTGACCGGCGGTCTTTTAGGCGGCTGCCTGGCCGCAGCCCTGCAGGCGATAGCCGGCACGATCGGTTCTCTGGTCTTGGTAGGCGCCCTGATCCTGTCTTTGGTCATTTTATTGTTCAATGTCTCTCTGTCCGGCGCTTTCGGTAGGACAGCCCGGGCAATCAATCAGACACGCGAACGGGTGGATCAGGCGGTCCGCAATAGCGTAACGCAAATACAACACAATCACGCAGAACAAGCTGCCGACAGGAAAAGTTATGATCTGCTGCTTGATGATAAATCGGAAAAGAGCGTTGATGTTTCGGCCGGCAGCCAGGAACCGCCAATACAACCTGCCGACGTCGCTGCAAACGCGGAGGGACGGACGGAAGTCCGCAAGCCGACACTGCTTGAGAACCTGAAGCGGCTTTTCCAGCCTAATGAAGAAGAAGACGGCGTTCGAAGCCTTTCCGCCGAAGATCTGACCGTACCCGAATTTTTACAAAATGACCGTCCCGCCGGCGGATCCGAGGCGGAAACCGTCAATCATAATTCGGCAAACGCGCAGGAAGAACCGGGGTTACGTCAGCAATCAGCTTATGATTTGCGGATTAAAGGCCCGGACTGGGTCCTTTCGCCTGCTGATGCAACCGGTTCGCCGCAAAAGAGTCTGGATTATTCCATGGATATGAATCCGGCGCCGGCCGACGCCGGACACCGGCCGGTTCCATCAGCCGTCCCTGTTGATCAGGGAAAGGCAGCAACCGGTGCAGCGGCCACCGAGCATCATGACAGCGCGTCGGCAGAACCTGCCGGATCTGACAGGTCCGCCTGGGCCGACCGAACCGATGCCGTCGCCGCAGGCGTCCAGCCGCTTGTTTTAAAACCGGCTCACACCGAATCCGGCGCGCAAATCGGAATGGATATCCCTTATCAGGCGCCGTCGCTCCAGCTGCTGCGCGAGGACCCCGCGCCGACGGCCGCCAACCGCAGCAACAGCCAGTCGGTGCAGGCTTTGGGGCAAAAGCTGGAACATACGCTGCAGAGCTTTGGCATCCAGGCAACCGTCGTTCACGTGACGACCGGGCCGACAATAACACGTTTCGAACTGAGTCCGGGACCGGGTGTCAAGGTCAGCCGGATTGTCAGTTTGGCCGACGATATCGCTTTAAATCTGGCGGCTTTAGGCGTGCGGATCGAAGCGCCGATCCCCGGAAAATCGGCGATCGGCATCGAAATCCCCAATAAGGAGACCTCTCCGGTTTTGTTGCGCAGTCTTTTGGAATCGCCGGAATTTCAACGCAGCCATTCTCCTTTGACAGCCGCTTTGGGCAGGGACATTCAGGGCAGCCCGATCTTGTGCGATCTGGCAAAGATGCCGCATCTATTGATTGCCGGCGCAACCGGTTCCGGCAAATCCGTTTGCATTAATGCCATTTTGATGAGTATTTTGTTTCGTTCCAGCCCGGAAGACATCCGTTTGCTGATGATTGATCCCAAGGTGGTCGAGCTCAGTGTTTATAATGGTATTCCGCATCTTCTGGCGCCTGTTGTCACCGATCCTAAAAAAGCCGCCAACACCCTGCTGTGGGCCGTCAACGAGATGGTTCGCCGATATGGCCTGTTCGCTGAAAAGTCTGTGCGAGATATCAATTCGTATCATGCCGCCGCGGCGAGAGGAGAGGGCGAGTTTGAAAAACTGCCGCTGATTCTTTTGGTTATCGACGAATTATCCGACTTGATGGCAACCACGCCGACCGAGGTTGAAGATGCCATCGCCCGCCTGACCGCCATGGCCCGGGCAGCCGGCATCCATTTGATCATCGCGACGCAGCGGCCGTCCGTAGACGTCATTACAGGCGTCATTAAGGCTAATATCCCTTCTCGAATCGCCTTCGCCGTCGCTTCACAGGTCGATTCTCGAACCATTCTGGATATGGCCGGAGCAGAAAAACTCCTGGGCAAAGGAGATATGCTCTATTATCCGCAGAGCTCGGCAAAACCATTACGCGGCCAGGGCGCCTTTGTACCCGATTCTGAAGTCGAACGGGTCCTAACCGCGATTAAAACCCAGCACGCCGCCGAATATGACCAGGCGATCACCGATGCGATCATGACGGCGCCGCCGTCCGCCGGTAAAGAAAAAGACAGCAGTGAACAGCAAGATGAATTGTTGCCGCAGGCTTTGGGTATCGTGGTTGAGGCAGGCTATGCTTCCGTTTCACTGTTGCAGCGGCGCATGAATGTCGGATATCCGCGTGCGGCGCGCCTGATCGACCGGATGCAGGAAATGGGATATGTGGGGCCCTTCGAAGGCAGCAAGCCGCGCAAAGTCCTGATTACGGCGGCTCAGTTTTTAGAGCTGAAAGCCAAGGAGGATCATTAAACATGCCTCATTTACCTATGGACCGTGAGGAAATGGCCGCATATGGCTGGGATGAACTGGATTTTCTGTTCATCAGCGGCGACGCTTATGTCGATCACCCCAGTTTCGGCGCGGCGATATTGACGCGGCTGCTGGAGGATGCCGGTTATCGCGTCGGCTTGATTGCCCAGCCTTCATTAACCGATAAATCGAGCTTGTTGGCTATGGGAAAACCGCGGCTGGCGGTTCTTGTTTCTTCTGGCGTCGTGGATTCCATGGTGAATCACTACACGGCGGCCAAAAAAACGCGGTCGGAAGACTGTTATTCTCCTGGCGGCCAGAGCGGCAAAAGACCGGATCGCGCGTTGATCCGCTATGGTCAGATGGTCCGCGAACAGCTGGGCGATATTCCGATGGTGATCGGCGGCATTGAAGCAAGCTTGCGGCGGTTTGCCCATTATGACTATTGGAGCGGTCAGGTCAGGCGCAGTATCCTGCAGGACACCCAGGCCGATCTTTTGATTTACGGCATGGGCGAAGCGACATTGCTGGAATTAGCCGCTTTGCTGGCCAGAGGCATTCCCATCCAGAAGCTGAACGCCTTGCGTGGAACGGCCATATTGGCCAAAGCAGAACAGCTTCCGCGTCAGACAACGGCTTTTGTTGAACAGCACGGCAACTTCATGTTGAACAGCGGCGGCCGGGCACCCGGCGATCTGATCAAACCTTGTTTGCCCGAGGACGGCCAGCATATCATGCTGCCGGGTTTTCAGGAATCGGCGGCCGACCGGCTTGCGTATGCCGTCGCTTTTCGCTATCAATATCGGGAACAAGATCCGGGATCGGGCAAGACGCTGATCCAGCGGCATGGCGAGCGTTATCTGGTGCAAAATCCGCCGCAGCCGCCCATGACAACCGCCGAACTGGACCGGATCTACCGTTTGCCTTACATGCGCACGGCACACCCACGCTATGATCAGGCCGGCGGCATACCGGCTTTGGCGGAAGTCAGTTTCAGTATCAATAGTCATCGCGGCTGCTTTGGCGGCTGCAACTTCTGTGCCATTACCTATCACCAGGGCCGCATTGTTCAAAGCCGCAGCCCTCAATCTATTCTTGATGAAGCAAAAAAACTGACGGGCCAGCGCGGTTTCAAGGGTTATATCCATGATGTCGGCGGCCCGACGGCGAATTTTTATCAACAAGCCTGCAGCCGTCAGCGCCAGGGTTCTTTTTGTAAAAACCGATCGTGCCTGTTCCCGCAGCCCTGTCCGGAACTGAATCCGGATCATGGGCCATATATGGACCTTTTGCGCCAGATGCGCGGCATACCGGGCATAAAAAAAGTATTCATCCGGTCGGGTATCCGTTTTGATTTTCTTCAATTGGATCAAAAACATGATTTTCTTAAAGCGCTTTGCCGCGACCACATAAGCGGACAGCTTAAAGTAGCGCCGGAACATACCTGTCCGAATGTCCTGGCGGCGATGGGGAAGCCAGGCCCGGAGTACTACCAGGCTTTCCGCCGAAGTTATGAGGAAGTTAATAAACAATTAGGCTTACGCCAGTATCTGGTTCCTTATCTGATATCCGGCCATCCCGGCTGTTCTTTATCGGACGCTGTCGATCTGGCGCTTGAAATTAAAGAAAACCGGGTCATGCCGGAACAAGTACAGGATTTTTACCCAACGCCGGGTACGGTATCCA
>CAYRWC010000172.1:0-6176 GCA_964427795.1 uncultured Oscillospiraceae bacterium
GTGCCGTCGATTAAAACCTGAATCTGCTTGCCGCGGCGGCCGCCCAGTTCAAGAAATTTTTCGGGATCCTGAAAGCTGGAGTGCCCCTCGCCGATGTTTGGGGCGATGATTTCACCTTGCTCGAGCGGCGTTCCGTCGTGAACCGTCACGATACCCATCATGTCGCTGGAATTATTGCCGGTGCCCATAATCACGACCGGATTGAAAGCGTCTCTGGAGACCAGCGTCTGCTGCATGCTGACGATTTCATTGCGCTCCTGGCGGGCTCCCGTAAAGATCGCCTTGATGTCATTAGGGGTAATGACGATAAACTGAGCCAGGTTGATCGCGTAAGTGCCTTCACGTAAAATGCCGCGTTGCGGGCCTTTTTGGCCGCCGGTCTGCAGAAAGCCGCGGACATTCTGGAAATTGTTGGCTTCCGGAATGATCTTGCCCAAGGTCTGCGTCGGCGTAAGAGGGGTGCCGTCTTTAGCAAAAATATAGGCTATCTGGCCTTGAGGAATGGTTATTAAGGGATATTTATGAATTTTAAACATGAAAACCGATTTGAAATGAATGCCGCCGCGCAGCAGATCCGGCGAATAGCCGGCTTCGCCGTGCAAGGCGATAATGGCATCCTTCAGAGAACCGTGCATGCTCCACCATTTTTCGACGACGGCGACTTCATCGGAGCGGATGACCCGCAATCCCAGAATCTTAAAGATCAACAGATAGAGCACAATAAACCCGCCGACGATTGTTGCGGCAATTGTGAAAAACTGTTCCATAGAATCCTCCTGTATATTTTGGGCATGTGGATGAATATTTCTGAACTTGCCCAATTTCTGTTCAGTAGGATCATTATACGCTTTATTTCAAATAATGAAACAGATAAACCGGCTTCCCCGCAAGGGCAAACAAGGTTATAATCAATAAAACAAATAAAACGAAAATGACGTACTTGGTCAGGAGTGATTGAAATGACTCAATTATCTGCGGATTACAAAACAATGCTTGAATACCAGCAATTGAAGAACCGTTTGCCGGTTATCGGCCGGCGCGCCGGCAGCCTGCGCGGCAGACTGCAGGAAATAGACCGGCTGCTGATCGAACAAAGCGAAGCCGTCGCCAGTGAAAGTGAGGATGTAGACCGGCTGGACAATAAGACTTTGGGCAATTATCTGCTTGGCTTAAGCCACCGGATGGATAAGAAACGCCAAAAGGAAGAAGAAGAATTGCTCCAGGCGAAACGAAAGCTGGAAGAAACCAGAGGCGAGCAAACTTATCTGCGCCGTGAATTGGCCGATCTTGAACAGCAGATGGCCGCGGCTCAGCAAGCCGGCCGTTTATGGGAACAAGGTCTGCGTGAACGGCTGGAATGGCTGGAAAAACCGGAAAACAGCGCGCGCCGCGCTGAATACCGTCAGATCCAGACCGAGATCGACAGTCAGCAGAATCAGACGACAGAAATCGATCAGGCCCGCACGGTAGCCCGGCAAGCGGCGGCTACGGCCGAAGCCATGCTGGAGCAGCTTGCTTCAGCGGAGAACTGGAGCACCTATGATGTCTGGTTCAACGGCGGATTGATCAGTCACGCCGCCAAATACAATCACCTGGACGCGGTCAGCGACATGGCCAATCAACTGACGGCCCAGATCAATGACTTGCGCCGGGAATTAGCTGATATCCATCAGGACATCGGATTGTCTCTCAATGAATACAGCGGTGGAACACGGGTGCTGGATTTCTTTTTCGACAATATTTTCACGGATTTATCGGTTCGCGACCGGATCCGCGACGACCAGGCGTCGGTTGGCCAGGCGCGCGACCGATTGCGCCGGCTGGATCAGGACCTGGAACGCTCTCTGGAGCAGGTACGCCGGAATATGGCGCAATTGGCCGCCAAACAGGAGCAGTATCTGCTGCATGTGGACGCCGAGTAACGGCGCGTGGCGTCCGGAGGCTGAAGAAAGACAATCGGCTAAATCAGACCGGCGGCCGCCGTCCGGCCCTGCCGCAGTAAAAGCTCGCGCAGCTGCCGGGCAATCTCCTGCCGCCCCGTGCTTTTCACGACAGCCAACCCTTCGCGCAAGATTTTTTCCGCTTTGGCCGGGTCATGCCAAGGATCCTTTTGGCTGAACGAATACTGATAAGCCCAGGCTGTCCACCCCCAGGCCCATTGCGGATTTTGCCGGGTCAGTTCGGCAAAAGCGTCGTCGCCTTCCGACCGGCGGCCGAGCCGGAACAAACTCTCGGCGATAGCGCGCCGCCGGCTCAGGTGACCGGGATCATCCGGGTCATCTGAGTATTTGAGATAATCGCGGCAGACGTCGATGCGGATCTGATAAAAAAACGGATCCAGGGAACCGGCGCCGGCCAGTTCCCTGATAAAATCATTTGCCCAGACATAGATCGACTGCCGGCCGTGAAAAGCCTTATCGAGCGCCTCGATCGATAAGCCGGCATGCTGCTCCAATCCTTCCAGGATCAGCAGCCAGACTCTGCGCCAGCTAAAGCAGGCCGCGACCGGCTGGTTCCTGTCCAGAGCCTGATAGCCCGCCTGCATCAACAAGTCGATCTGTTCGGCTTGCTTGTTAAAGGTTCCGCTGCTTTCCATAATGCCTCCATGATCTTATACCAATTTGAGTTTATCAGAAAAACCGGTCTGCCGCGAATCCATGTACTCGGAGAAAGTCATTTCCAGCCGGCGGATCCGGCAATCCTCGAAAAGCAAGACTTTGTCACAAAGCCGACGCAGCAGATAGATATCGTGCGAAACGATCATCATGGTCCCCGGGTAATCGGCCAGTGCCTGCTCCAGCTGCTCGCGGGCGTGCAGATCCAGATAATTGGTCGGCTCATCCAGAATAATAAAATCCTGACTGGATAATATAAGCTCGGCCAGTTTTATTTTCATCTGTTCGCCCGGACTGAAGCTGTCGGCCGGTTGATTCAAATGCCGCAAGGAGAGGCCCAGCTGGGCCAACTGGGCTCGGTCGGCGCCGCTGAGGCCGTTAAGCCGGCCGGTCAGGTAATCCAGCAGCGTCCGATCGCCGGGCAGAGCTTCCAGGTTCTGCGTCAAGACATGCGGCCGGCAGCCCGAACTCAGACGCAGCTCGCCGCCTGTCGGTTGTTCCAGCCCCTGGATCAGACGGATCAACGTTGTTTTGCCGCAGCCGTTTGGTCCGAACAAGGCTGCTTTTTCTTGACGAAAAAGATGGAACCGGCTAGGCAGAAATAAGGGCGTGCCATGATAGCCCATAGTCAAATCAACCGCTTCCAGAATCCGTTTGCCGTGCCGCCCTTCCGCGTTCAAAGCAAAGGTATATTTCGGTTCGGCCGCCGGTTTCTTTTCACCCGCGGTTATCAGGCGTTCCAAGCGTTTGACATCATTCTTGACTTTTTTATCCATTTTCTTCGCTTTCGCCCGCTTCTTTTCCTTGACGCCCATGGTCAATCCGCTGGAATCCGGCTTGGTTGAATTGCGATGGGCTTTTTCCGCCCATTGCCGGGTCTGGTTGATCGCTTCTTCGATTTGACGCTGTTGCTTGCGTTCGTCATCATAACGGCGGCGTTGTTCCCGGAACAACCGCTCCTTTTCCTGACGGTAAAAAGTATAATTGCCGGTATATTCATGAACGCTGCCACCTTCGATCTCCAGAATGCGGGTGACCAGCCGGTCCAGAAGATAGCGGTCATGAGAGACGATGATCATGCTGCCGGTTCCGGCAGCCAGCTGTTCGATGACGGTTTCAATGCCGGAAAAATCCAGATTGTTCGTCGGTTCGTCCAAAAGCATCAGATCCGGCTGTTCGGCCAGAAAAGAACCGAGCGCCAGTCTGGTTTGTTCGCCACCGGATAAATGCTTCGGTTCCGCCGATAAATCAATACCTGAACCCAGTCGCCTGAACGCGTCCGTGCGATCCGGAAATTTTCCATCCTGGTATAAGGCGGCCATGTCCGCCGCCGGATCGGGCGTCTGGCTGAGCAGGCGGACCGACATCCGGCGCGCCAGCCGGATGGTTCCGGAATCCGGCTGCTCCAACCCGGCTATCATCCGCAGCAGAGTCGTTTTGCCGCAGCCGTTGTTGCCGACCAGGCCGACACGTTCGCCGTCGCCGATATAAAAAGATAAATCGTGAAAAAGTTCATGCCCGCCAAAAGATTTGGTCAGCCTGACTGCCTGTATATAGGCCATAAAGCGTTGATCCTCCAAAAAAATCCGCCAAAGGCGGATTTTTCTGAAACGCCGGCGAGGCAGCCGGTACACCCGCGTCAGATCAGACGATAGGGAAACCGGAGCAAAAGCGCATGTTACAGAATAATCCGTCACCTTTGGCAGCGCAAAACAAAGACATCAAAGCAGCGTCGTTCTGCGCGGTTTGCCGTATTGTGATCAGCGGATTATCCAAATTCTCATGCGCGTAAAATCCTTTCCGGAAATAATAAAGCTATTATAGCATCAATAGTTTTCTTGTTCCAGGTCTATAATCATCTTGACTGGTTTTTGATTCTGACGCCGGCCGCATCGGAATCAATCTTCGTCCTCCGCTCCGGAGCTAGACCGTTTCTTCCCAGTATCCGCCGACGCCAAATCCGACGCCTTCTCGGTAATGTGCGCAGAGTCCTATAAATTCGGCATGCCCGGTTGCCGCTTTATGGGATTTCATGGACTCCATGTATGCGGAATCGCGATTGGTGAAATTAGCTCCCTCGGTATAACAGGTTTTGCAGACCCATGAGTAAAAAAGTGTGCTTTGGATGGATTGAAATCCTCCGCTGACTGTTTCCAGATCATCGTCCGATAGTTTTGCCTTGCTGTTCATATTCAGTTCGATATCTTTGCCGTTAATGGTGATTTTATCCATTGCTTATCTTCTCCTTTTTATTCTGACCAAAGGACAGCTGGCGGTATTTCCATTTTCAAAAGCCGGCTAACGCAACTTGATTTTTCCCGTTCTGTTTTGCCGTATACAAGGCTTTGTCAACGTCAACAATCAGATTTTTCCAATGTGTTTCTTTTTCCGGCAGTTGTTCGCCCGCGCCGATACTAACCGTGAGCTTGCCAAACGGAGAGCTTGTGTTTTCTATATTTAAATCGGCGATGCATTTTTGCATTTTCTTGACAATTACCTGCAGCCCTTCTGTTGTTGTATCCGGCAAGATCGCTATGAATTCATCTCCGCCGTAACGCGCAATCAAGTCGTTCGGCCTGTTCATCGCTTTATTGAGCGCCGCAGCCGTCCTCGCAAGGCATTTATCGCCGGCCAGGTGTCCTTCATGATCATTGATTTCTTTAAAATAATCGATATCGACCATGACTAAAGCAAAATGCTTGCTTTCACGTATCGCGCAGCGCCATTCCCGGTTGCAGGCATCATTGAAAAAGCGCCGGTTTGGCAGACCGGTCAGTTCATCCAGATATGACAACTGTTCCAATTTCCGGTTCAAGGCTTTTATTTTATCGAGCGCCGCCGCGGCGTCCCGCAGCGCCCCCAGTTCCGAAATATCGCTGAATAATACGGTAATGCCGATGGATTGGACATGATCTTCGATTTTTACTTTAAGGAACGATGTTGTCATGAATAAAGATTTGAAATTTTTGCCGGTATAATAAGTGCAAATTTTATGATGACTCATCGAGGAATCATAAACCGCATCGAGGATGATCTGTAAAAAATCATCATTCTCCGGATAATCAAAGAACACGTCGGATAGTTTTTTGTCTATTAGCTCCTCTTTCTTTTTATCCAGAATCATTGCCGCAGCCGGATTGACGGTCGTTATAATTCCGTTATGGTCAATCGTCAGAACGCCGTCATGCATATTATCAATGACATGCTGGTATACAAGCGAGCTATTGATAATTCTGTCGATCAGCATGAATACACCTGCTTCCTTGCATTTTTACTTTGCGGCTGAGGTGTCCCCGGCCGGCGTTTGATCGTCGAGCCTCTGCCGCTTAACCAGATCCGCAAAATATCCATTACCGGCAATCAGTTCGTCGTAAGTGCCGTCTTCCCGTATGCTTCCGCCGTCAAACACGATAATCCTGTCGCAGCGGCGTATCGTGGAAAGCCGGTGAGCGATGACGATACGGGTGCAATGTAGGTTGTCCAGAGCATCCGATACATGTTTTTGGGATATGTTGTCCAATGCCGAGGTGGCTTCGTCAAAGATCAGAACGCGAGGCTTCG
>CAYRWC010000173.1:0-6151 GCA_964427795.1 uncultured Oscillospiraceae bacterium
AGGACAGTCACGGAAATATAATAAAAACCTCGTATACTTGAGGTTCTAATCAAGCATACCGGGTTTTTGCTCTAATACGAAGAAATTGCAGACATATTAGTGATTCGTAAAATAAGTGGTAATAAAGCTCCCCAGGTTTCAATCTAATATTTCTCGGATCTCTTGCGCTGGTGCTATAAAAGGCCTGTCGTACATTGGTTTTCGCATTCCATTGTGTTGTTCATCGGATTAAAACCTGATGAAATTTCTTCATTAATGCAATCCGGTTGACACTCATAGGAGTGGAACGGTGAGATAGCCGCCAGAAAGCCAGGAGGCCGTAGATGGCTTATCTCCAGAGCCGTCCTAGTCAACAGGTTCAGATCTCGGATATGGATACCGCACAAAAGGCATTTGCACGAGACACAGTCTGTGACTTACAAAAACAACTATCGCAGCATCGATAATTCTCTTGCTTTCTTACTGCAGAAATCCACACAGGCCACCAGGTAAAGCCAACCCTCATCGGTTGGAATATAAGTAATGTCAGATATAGAAGCCTGATCAGGTGATATTTGGGCATAAAAACTGTTACCGTAGTTGAAAAATTTATCAACTACGGTAACAGATTTGGTGGGAGGAGGTGGATTCGGACCACCGAAGTCTGAGACAACAGATTTACAGTCTGCCCCCTTTGGCCGCTCGGGAATCCTCCCATATATGAAGTTATGGTGGGCCTTCAGGGACTTGAACCCCGGACCGACCGGTTATGAGCCGGTTGCTCTAACCAACTGAGCTAAAGGCCCACAGCGTGCCGCCTGATTGATTGAAGCGACATAGGGGATTATATAGAATGACTCGGTTGATTGTCAAGGGTTTTTCGTTTTAAACGTTAAATTTTCATCTTCGGCCTGCCGTCTTCTATCCTGTCGGCGCTTTGCCGGAGGCGCCGGCGGCTGATCTTGGGAAAAAAGCTCCGATCTTCCGCCGGCTTTCATCACGGTTTGTGCTTACCTCAGTTGGTTCACCAATTGCTTATATAAATTGCCCCGTTCTTCAAAATGCCGGAATTTGTCGTAACTGGTACCGGCCGGCGACAGCACGACGGCTTCGCCCGGCGCGGCAATCGTCCTGGCAGCCTGCACAGCCTGCTCGTAGGAATCGCAGCGAGTAATTTGCAGGCTCTCATAAGGAACGCCGGCATAAGCCGCCTCGCGTTTCAGGCAGGCATCGATGAGTTCGCTGTTGTCGCCGCAATAGATGACTTTCCTGGAAACCGATACGATCGCCTCACCCAATCCGGTATAATCGCATTTTTTATCTTGTCCGCCGATGATCAGAACCACGCGTTCCCGGCGGTCGGCCAGAGCACGCAAAGCGGCCTTGGTCCGCGAAGGGCTGGTGTCGATCGAGCTGTTAAAATAGCGCACGCCGTCCAGCTCGCGGACCAGCTCCAGCCGATGCTCGACGCCGCCGAAAGACCGGGCGACGGCAGCGATATGCTCCGGCCGGACAAAAGGCCAGACGGCGGCGGCGGCAGCCAGATAGTTCTCGATATTATGGTTGCCCGGAATCCGGATCTCTCCAGCCGGCACGATCGGAACCGTTTGATTTTGATTCCGGTAAACGAGCAGGCCGTCCAAAACCAGGAACCCTTCGCTCAAATCTGGATTGGTGCGGCTGAAAAAGACCGTTTTGCCTCGGGCGTCCGAAGCCAACGACCGAGTCTCATAATTATCGGCGTTCAAAATCAGACGGCCATAAAAAGGCTGATACATCAGAATATTGCGTTTCGCGTCGATATACTCCTGATAATCTTTATGAACATCCAGATGATTGGGGGAAATATTGGTCACCACAGCGATGTCCGGGCTTTTGCGCATGCTCATCAGCTGGAAGCTGGACAATTCGAGCACCACCATGTCGTCGGCTTTGATGGTTTCTATCTGATCCAGAAGCGGTGTTCCGATGTTGCCTCCCAAATGAACCTTGTAGCCGGCTTCCTGCAAGATCAGGCTGATCAGGGTTGTCGTCGTTGTCTTGCCGTCGCTGCCGGTTATGGCGAACTGCCGGGCCGGACAAAGCTCCATGAAGACTTCCATCTCCGAGGTAATGATGGCGCCGCGTTCCCGTTCGGCACGCAATTCGGGCAGATCCCAGCGCATTTTTGGCGTGCGGAAGATCACGTCAAAGCCTTTGAGCCGGCTCAGGTAATCGGGTCCGACACACCAGTCCAAAGCGATCTGCTCATCGGCAAAAGCTTTTCTGGTCCGGCTCAGAACCGGATCGTCCGCGGCCAATTTATCAAATGCGGTTATAGAAGCGCCAAGATTGGCTATATATCGGATCAAAGGCCGGTTGCTGATGCCGACACCCAAAACGGCAATCCGCTTGCCCTGTAAAAAAGCTTTGAATTCATCGATCTTGTTGTTCATGGAAACATTCTCCTTTTCGCTTGCCGTATCTTTATCTTTCAGAATTATAAAATAGATCTTGCATTTTTACCAACATTATTGTAAGATAAACCTCGTCCCGCGGGAATGGCGGAATTGGCAGACGCGCTAGTTTCAGGTACTAGTGATCGTAAGGTCATGCAGGTTCAAGTCCTGTTTCCCGCACCAGATGAGGATCCGCGCGAGCGGATCCTTTTTGTTGTCTGTCCGGGCAGGTTTTTATCAGGCAAGGAGTATCATGACGGCGATTCAGCAGGACAATCTCCTTTCTACAGATCCGGAGAAACCGGAACAGCCGGTCGTCCGTATTGCCGTGCGCGCTTTGGCCGAAACCGTCCATCGGCACGGCGGATTGTCGGGTCCCGAATACGGCGGTGTCGCTGCGGCGGACGGCATACGGCTGCATCAGCGCTTCGCCGCTTCCCTGGCCGACCGTCATGCCGACGCCACGGTGCATGTCGAGCTGGCTTTACAAGGATTATTTGAGTCTGACACGCTCCTTTTACAAATTAACGGACGCTGCGACGCTCTTATCGCCAATCCGGAATCCGGCTTTTATCAGCTCATCGAAGCCAAATCCTTCAGCGGTTCGCCGGACCGGCTGCCGCCGCAGGGCGAAAGTGTGCACTGGGCTCAGGCAAAATTATACGGCTGGCTTTATCTCCATGAACACCCCGATCTGGAGCAATTGTCGGTCGGTTTGGTTTATGTCGGTTTCGATACGCCGGAATGGCTGGAGCTGCAAAAAACCTTTTCCCGCGGCGAATTGGCCGTGTTTTTTCAGGATACCTGCCGTCATTACGCGGATTTCACGGCTAATCTGCTGCGCAGCAAAAAACTGCGCGACCAGAGCGGCCTGGAATGCCGTTTTCCCTATCCGGCGCTGCGCAGCGGCCAGAAACGTTTTATGCAGGAAGTTGTCGGGACGGCCAGGCAAAAGGGCTGCCTTTTTATTCAGGCGCCGACCGGTATCGGTAAAACCATGGCCGCGTTGTATCCGGCGGTAAAAATTCTGGCCAACCATTGGGTTGATCATGTTTTTTATTTAACCCACATGACCTCCGCCCGTCTGGTCGCCGCCCGGGCGCTGGAAGACCTGCGCCGGATCGGATTGCTGATGAAGGGCATCGTTTTGTATGCCAAAGAGAAAATGTGCCTGATGCCCGATCTTTACTGTGACAGCCGTCAATGCCCCTACGCGCTGTCCTACTATGACCATCTCCCGGCTGCGCTCCGCCGCCTGTTTCTCATGGAGCAGATCGGCCGTGAGGAAATCGTTGCCTGCGCCAAGGAGTTTGAGGTCTGCCCATTCGAGCTTTCTTTAGATATGGCTGTTTATTGCGAAATCATCATCTGCGATTACAATTACGCTTTTGATCCCCGGGTGCGTCTGGACCGCTTTTTCAACCAGGAGCTGCAGACCCATCTGCTGCTGGTCGACGAAGCGCACAATCTGCCGGCGCGTTCCCGCGGCATGTACAGCGCCGCCTTGAACAGCCTGGAACTTGCCGACACCCGCAAAGCCATCCAGGGGCAGGCGCCGCAGCTGGAACAACAGCTGGATAAAATTCTCCTTTATTTTGATAAAATCAGCCGGGCAATAGACAGCCAGGACGCCGTATTCGATCAGATCGAACGCCAGGTTCGTCCCGATGAGGTCATGAAAGCGGAACAATTCCGGGCCATGCGAAGTCTGCCGGCCGATCTGCTTGCACTGGGCGCCCGTTTCAGCTTTTTTTGCCATGAGTTTTTAGAGGAACACCCCGATTTTCCCGGCCGGCAAGCCTTGCTGAAGGGCTTATTCAAAATTTTGTTTTTCAATCGGGTCGCGGAAGAATTTTTCGGCGCCGATTATGTTACCGTGGCCAGGAAAACCGCGGCCGGCGCGGCCGAAGTCGAATTGATGTGTCTGGATGCTTCGGACAAGCTGGCAACCTGCTATTTGAAAAAACACCCGGCAGTGTTTTTTTCAGCTACCCTCTCGCCGCTGGAATACTATATGGGTCTGCTGCAAGGGCGTCCGGTCTCCGAATCAACGGAAAAGCTGCTGCTGGGTTCGCCATTCCCGCCGGATAATCTGCTGGTGATGATATGCGGCCAATTATCGACCCGTTATCGTCAGCGCCAGGAAACCATCCAAGCCATTCTGCGCCTGATCCTGGCAGCCGTCGGCCAGCGTGTCGGCAATTATCTGGTCTTTGTCCCTTCATTTGCTTATTTGAGTTTACTGCGCAGCTTACTGCGCAATTGCCCGGAAAGCCGCGACATGGACTGCTTGTTTCAGATTCCCGAGATGAATGAACGCCTGCGACAGAAATTTCTCAATCGTTTTGAACAATTCGGCCGCAAGACTTTGCTGGCGGTCGCCGTGATCGGCGGCGTTTTTTCCGAAGGCATTGACTTGACCGGAGAAAAGCTGACCGGCGTCGTGATTGTCGGCGTAGGCCTGCCCCAGATCTGTCCGGAGCGCGAGATCATGCGGCAGTACTATAGCCAGGCCTTAGGCAGCGGATATGAATACGCCTACCTCTATCCGGGATTTAATAAAGTGCAGCAAGGCGCCGGACGGGTAATCCGCAGTGAGGAAGATCGCGGTTTTGTCTTGCTGATCGACGACCGCTACGATACGGAAGCCTACCGTTCCCTGTTTCCGGCTGAATGGCATCCAATTCCTGTGACTCAGGAATCGGAAGTAAGCTCGGTCTTGCAGTCTTTCTGGGAGGAAAGTAAATCGGCGCCCGGTTGATCGGTATGCTTGTCCGGACAGCTTAACGTCTGTAACATTTGCAGGCGGGTATATTCCTTTTCCATATGAAAAGAAAGATAGGCGTCCGATAAGGATATGAACATCTGGCGAACCGTATCGTCGAGCCGGAAATGATAGAGCTTTCCGAGCGGCGCCTCCTGTATATGGTGCAGACAGGCCAGACAGCCGGCCGTGATCGGCCGGGCATCGGCAGTCTGGCCCAGGCAGCTTGATTTGCCGCAAATTAAGCCGCAAGCTTTAATGCTGAAATAGTCATTTTCATTCTGGACACCGCAGATCACGCAGCTGTCCAGCCGGGGCGCCAAACCGATTTCCGCGAGGAGACGCCATTGAGCCGCGTGAACGGTCAGAAGCGGATCCGGCTGCACCTGCAGCGCCTGCAGGCTGTAGGCCCAGAAACGGTACAAAGCAGGCTGTGCGATATCGTCGCGCAGACAGTCAACCAAAACTTCGGACAGATGGGCCGCGCATACCAGTCGATCGATATCCTTCTGCAGAGCCGTGAAGGGCTCGATCAGTTCGGAGGCATTTAATGAATAATGCCCCCGGTTTTGAAACAGTTCATATTGGCCGAAAGAAAAGACCTGGCTAGTCAGCAGGTGGGGGCTGCGCGTCCGCCTGGCGCCCGGAACGGATACACTGATCAAACCCTGTTCTTCAGTCAACAGGCTGATGATCCGGTCGCTTTCCCCGACAGGAACGGCTCGGACAACAAAACCGCGTGTCTTGATATGAGGCATCTAGCTCCTTTACGGCTTAATATCGTAGCCGAGGTCATGAAGGATACTCTGGCGGTTCCGCCAGTCTTCACGGACTTTAATAAAGAGTTTGAGATAGCACGGACAACCTGTCATCTGTTCGATTTTCAATCTGGCCTGGGTGCCGATTTTCTTCAACATGCTGCCCTGCCGCCCGATCAGGATGCCTTTATGCGAATCTTTCTCACAGTAGA
>CAYRWC010000174.1:0-6149 GCA_964427795.1 uncultured Oscillospiraceae bacterium
TGACGCAACCCGAGTTGTATTTTTCGCACCGCCACTCGGTAAAAGCCGGCGATCTGAAGAGCTGCCGGCGGCTACTCGACGAATACTTCAACAACATTATCAATGTCGGCGATTTCTCGATTCAATATACCTATTGCCTGTTTTACAATTTCGTCAGCATTATTATAAAAGCCTGCAGCGAAATCAACGCCGATTTCAATCAGATTTTCAACCAAAGCTCCGAGCAAATGCTCGATATCGAGCACTATCGCAACGCCAAGCAGATGATTGAACACGTCTATCAAATCTACGGCACACTTTGCGAATACATCCAAAAAAACCGGACAAGCCATAACGCGCATTTGAAAGAGCAGATTATCGCCTACATTAACGCCAATTACAGCAATAAAAACATTTCACTGATCGAGGCCGCCGACAAACTGGGCTTCTCGCCTTCCTATCTCAGCCGGTCGATCAATCAGGAATTCGGCATCGGCTTCGGCGAGCTTCTCAGCAAAGCCAGATTGAATGTCGCGAAAACACTGCTGGCCGAAGGCGGCAGTTCCGTCGGCGAAGTGGCGGACAAAACCGGATTCAGCAGCATCTACAGCTTCACGCGCGTCTTCAAAAAGACGGAGGGCATCACGCCAAGCCAGTATAAAGACATCTCTTTTTCCAAACAATAACATGTACGGTTAAAAAAAGTCATTTTCCGTCAAGCTCAATAATCCGATTGTTAAAAAAGGTAATCAGATGTTTGTTTACACAAAGACGCATCCTGATCTACTATGTATTTGTTGAATATGCACAACATCAACACCGTCAGCTGTCCATTCAATAAATAAGATAAATCGCAGGGATGATCAAACCACATCATGATCTGATAAAAAGGGGTGTGTTCATTAGTGTCATTTTCCAGCAATCCTCCAATGAGCAAAAGGTTGGGTTCTCATGGCAGATTCTCCAGAATGCAGCGTGCTTTTCTAAAAGATAAAGCGTTGTGGCTGATTGTTCTGCCCGGCATTCTATGGTACATTCTTTTTTGCTACGGCCCGATGTACGGCCTGATCATCTCCTTTATGGATTTCCAGCCGTTTAAAGGCATCGCCAAAAGCAATTGGGTTGGGTTCTTGTGGTTCGAGCAGTTTTTCGATTCACAGTTTTTCTGGCGGCTTATCCGCAACACCCTGTTGCTTAATCTATATAATATTATCTTCAGTTTTCCGGTCCCGATCATTCTGGCGCTCTTTCTTAATGAAATCCGCTGGCCTTGGTATAAAAAAGCCGCGCAAACCATCGTTTATCTGCCGCATTTCATTTCGACCGTCGTCATCGTCGGCATTCTGGTCAATTTCGTAACGCCGGCCGGCATTGTCAATTCGGTCATCAACTTCTTTACCGGCAATACCATCAACTTTATGATCAAACCCGAATGGTTCCGAACCTTATATGTCGTATCCGGCATCTGGCAATCGGCCGGCTGGGGTTCCATCATCTATCTGGCAGCCTTAAGCGGCGTCGACCCTTCCCTCAATGAAGCGGCCAGTGTCGACGGAGCCAGTAAAATTCAACAGATTCTGCATATTTCCATTCCCTGCATCCTGCCGACCATCATTATCATGTTGATTTTGAATCTGGGCAGTATTCTGTCGATCGGCTATGAAAAGATTATTTTGATGTACAACACATCAACGTATGAAACGGCCGATGTCATCAACACTTACGTGTACAGACGCGGCATCGTTAACGGCGAGTACAGCTTCGGCACGGCAGTCGGATTATTCCAGTCCGTCATCAACTTCGTTTTTATCGTCGCGGCCAATAGATTCAGCCGTAAAATCAGCGAAGTCAGTTTATGGTAGGAGTAGATTTATGCAGCAAAAATTAACGACCGGCGACAAAGTCTTTTATATCATCGATTACCTTTTTATCGCGATAATGGTTTGCGTTACGCTTTATCCCTTCCTCTTTATTATCAGCTCGTCCATCAGCGACACCGGAGCTCTGCAAAGAGGCGAAGTCTGGCTTTTCCCGGTTGGCATCAATTTTTCGACCTATAAAATGGTTTTAGCTGATTCCAACGTCTGGAGCGGTTATTACAACACCATCTGGTATGTGGTCGTCGGTACGACGATCAACATCACCATGACCCTGCTGACCGCCTATCCGCTCTCCCGGAAAACCTTTTCGGCCAGAAACACGCTGATGATGATCATCGCCTTTACCATGTTCTTCAGCGGCGGTCTGGTGCCCTCCTATTTGCTGCTGAAAACGCTGAAAATGATCAACACCCGCTGGGCCATCGTCATACCCGCCGCCATCAGCACCTGGAATCTCATCATCCTACGCACATCTTTTGAAAGCATACCGGAGAGTCTGCATGAATCGGCTATTATCGACGGCTGCCCGGAATGGAAAATACTGTTTAAAATTTATCTGCCTTTGTCGATCCCGACTATGGCCGTCATGGTTTTGTTTTATGCCGTCGGACATTGGAACAGCTATTTCAACGCCATGATTTACCTGAATGACGCCGATAAATTCCCGCTGCAGCTCTGGCTGCGTGAAATGCTGATCATGTATGACCAGAACGACATTTTGCATGATGTCAATCAAGGCCGCGACGTCATCGGCCAGTCGGTCCGCTATGCGACGATCATTGTTTCCACATTGCCGATTCTCATGGTTTATCCGTTCCTCCAGAAATACTTTATGAAAGGCGTTATGATCGGCGCCATTAAAGGTTAAACCTATTTGATTCTCCCTCCTGTAAAGGGGTAGGAATAATAAGTGAGGAGTGACTATTATGAGCAAAAGAAGGCTACTAACAACCGTCAGCTTCATCATGGCTGCCATCATGATTCTGCTGACCGCCGGCTGCCAGGGCAGCGCCGGTACGTCCGCGACGACCGGCGGCCAAACCGGCACCGCCGCGACATCCGGTTCAGGCTCGACCACGGCTTCCAGTTCCGGTTCTTCTCTGATCTCCGATAAGAAAATCACCTTGAAAGTTGTCACCACCGAATGGACCGGCATCACGGTCGGCAATGACATGCCTGTTTATCAGGAACTCGAAAAAAGAACCAACATCCATCTTGAATTCACCTTGCTGCCTGCTTCCAGCCCGCTTGATAAATTCAACCTGATCATGGGTTCCGGCGAACTACCCGACCTGATCGGTTATGGCAACCAGGAAGCTTTGGTCAAATACGGTATGCAGGGCGCTTTGATTCCTCTGCAGGATCTGATCGATAAAGACGCTCCGAACATCAAAAAAGCTTTTGCCGATCCGCTCTCCGGCCAGCAGCTGCCTTATAAACTGAATACCACGGCACAGCTGACCGCTTCCGACGGCAATATCTACTCTATACCGCTTTTCTCTTGCAGCAATGCCATCGGCGCCGTTTACGCGATCAGAACCGACTGGCTTGAAAAATTGAATCTGAGCGTTCCGACGACCTCCGATGAGTTTTACAATGTCCTGAAGGCTTTTAAAGAAAAAGACCCGAACGGAAACGGCCAGGCCGATGAAATCCCGTTTGGCGCCGGCGCCGGCGGTAAAACCGCAACCATCCTGCCGATTATCAACGCCTTTGACGCCCATATGGATCTGTACATCGACGCTAAGGACGATACCGTAAAATACGGTCCTGTCGAAGCCAACTACAAAGCAGGTCTGGCATTCTTGAATAAACTTTATACGGAAGGCCTGCTTGAAGAAGACTATCTGACCGCCACTCGTGACCAATGGCTCGCCCGCACAGCCAACAGCCAAACCGGCTTCATGTTCGTCTGGCCGGCCAGCGGCATCGGCGGTGCCAACAGCGGCCTCCAGAAAGTCAACACCAGCTACAAATTCGAACCGATGGCTCCTTTGAAGAGCACCAGCGGCGCTCAATATAAAGACACCTACACCGCCGGCAACTACATGGTCGGCAGAAACGCCATCACTATCGCGAACAAGTATCCCGATGAAACCATGAAATATTTGGATTATTGCTTCAGCGAAGAGGGCAACATTCTGACCTCCTACGGTGTTGAAGGATTGGATTATACGCTCGTTGACGGCAAACCCGTCTACACCGACCGCATCCTCCACAATCCAGACGGAAAAGATCCTGAAACCGCCGCTATATCCGACGGCATCAACTGGACGGCTCTGCCTTATCAGATTGGCTGGGATCCTCAAGTCCAGCAGAAGAAAGATGTTGCTCCGTGGACTGTAAAAGCCTGGGATCTCTACAAAGAAACCGGTATGGTTGAAGCTCCGTTCCCGACCTTGCAGTATACCGAATCCGAACTGGCCAAGAAGACCCAGATCGTAACGGAAATCAATACCTATAAAGACGCTATGATCGACAAATTCATCATGGGCATCGAGCCAATTGACAAATTCGACGAATTCGTTGAGAGCATCAATAAAGCCGGCTTGCCCGAATTGCTGCAGATCCTGAACAGTTCATATGCCAAATATAAAACGATCGCCAAATAAATCCCGTATTGATCAAGAAAAGGGTTGCTCCTCGCGGGCAACCCTTTTTTATCTCCGATCAGGTTTTAATGAGGTATGATATGACTTACTTTTATCAAGGCCGGGAAATATTCCCGATTGTAGAGGTTTATCACGATGTAGTCCCCTATCTCGGCGGGATTACGATGCGTGAGTTTTTTACGGACGGAAAGCTTTGTGCCCGGGCCTGGGGCATCGCCAATGAAAAAATCGACGCCTTGCTGGGTAAGTTTCTGCCCGGCCGCAAACCGGCGCTGCCGCCCCTGTCCTACGGGCATCTCGTTTGCCTGGGCGCTCAGCTGAAAATACCGGTCGACGGCGAACCGAATATCACGCCGCCGGCGCATACTCTGGATGAAGCCATTGCTCTTCTTCAGGATCAAACGGCGGCAGATTTCAGCAACCGGCCGATATTCCGCCATTATTATGATCTTTGGCAGGATTTGAAAGCAGCTTTCCCGGAACAGGATATTCCTTTTTCCGGCCTCGGTCTCGAAGGGCCGATTACATCGGCGGAATTATTCCGCGGTCAGGATTTTTTCATGGATGCTGTCGATGAGCCGGAAAAAGTCCTTGTGTTTCTTCAATTGATGACGGACAGCATTATCCGCTTCAGCCGCTTCAGCCGCGGAATCAACGGTCTGCCGCCGATCAGTCCCGATGGTGCCGGGCTGGCCGACGATTTTGCCAGCATGATTCCGCCCCGTTTATGGGAAATCCTGGTAATTCCGTTCTGGAACCAATATTTTGCCGGTCTGACACCCGCCGGCGGCCGGCGCTGGCTGCACTGCGAGAATACCAGTCCGGATCAGCTCGACTATTTGGAACTGGCCGGGATCGACGAATATCAGCCTTCCGTCGCCGGACAGCTGACCTTGGACAATGTCAAAGCTCATACATCCGTTCCTTTTGACTGGCTTTTGTATGCTTTCGATGTTGTCGCCATGAGCGATGAAGAAATCCAGGCTTGGGTCGATAAAACCGTTGCGGCAGGTGTCACCAGGATTCGCACCCAATTCGGCAGGTTTGCCTGGCAAAATGGCAAAATGGATCGTATTCTTGCTTTCTATAAGGCTTTTGACAAATACCGGGTCTCATGATGTCGATACCGCGTTGATTCATCGATTCATCCGGCTGTTTTTACCGTATACAGGCGCAGGCATTGCGGCACCCCGGAATCTGCTTTATAATAAGAATACCCCTTTAACCGCAAATAACGCGCCGCTTGTCCGCGCCTGAGTCAGTTCCAAAAGCCGCAATCATGGTCGGATCACCCGTTTCGATGAATTGGAGGAACCGGATATGAATTGTCTGACTAAAGATCAGCTGGATCATTTGCTTCAAGTCCGCAATTTCCCTTGCGTCAGCCTTTATATGCCTGTACAGAAGGAAGGCGCCGATACCCGGCAAGGCTCTATTCTACTCCGTAAAACGATTAAAACGATTGATGAAAAGTTGCATGGCATGAGCGTGCGCACACCGGTTATCGAACGCTTGATTAAGCCGGTGGAAGCCCTTTATGATGATGCGCTGTTTTGGGAATATCAGGATCTCGGATTAGGTCTTCTTTTTAACGGCGACGGTTTAGGCATCTGGCATTTGCCTTTCCCCTGCCTGGAATCGGTCACCTTGTCCGATCGTTATATGATTTTGCCGCTTC
>CAYRWC010000175.1:0-6103 GCA_964427795.1 uncultured Oscillospiraceae bacterium
TTCATGTTGTCCAATATGGTGAATTCCGGCATAACCAGCATCGGGGTGATCGCCCTGAATAAATACAAATCCCTGATGGACCATCTGGGAACGGGCAGCTCCTGGGATCTCGACCGGAAAAAACAAGGGCTTAATATCCTGCCGCCCTATATCAATTCCATGAATATCGATAAAGGCGGTGAAATCGACGATCTGACCGGCCTGCTGGATTTTTTCCGGGCCAATAAACATAAATATGTTATCGTCTCCAACAGCAATATTGTTTTTAACGCGACATTAAACGATTTTGTCTGCCAGCATGAGGACAGCGGCGACGATATGAGCGTCCTGTACAACCGGGACAGCATAGAATTCGGTTCGCCCAGCATGATCCTGGATCTGGACCGGCGCGGTCTGCTGCGCGACGTCATGCTCAACCCGCCCAAACCGGCGTCGACGCGCTGCTCTTTAGGTGTGGTCGTCCTGAGCCGCGAACTCCTCATCGATTGGGTCAGCGAGTCGATAGCCCGCGGCGAACATGATTTTTCCGTCGATAATTTACTAAAGTGTTATGACCGGTGCCGGATTCGCGGGTACGAATTCCACGACCTGGTCCTGCGCATCAATTCCATTCCCACGTATTTTGCCAGCACCATGCGGCTGCTGGAAGAAACGACCCGCCGCAGCTTGTTCTGGTCGGGGCTGCCGGTTTATACAAAAGTCAAAGACGAGGCGCCGACGTTGTACGGCGCCGGCAATGAAGTCAGCAACAGCGTGATTTCCGACGGCTGCCTGATCAACGGGACTTTGGCCGACAGCATGCTGTTCCGCGGCGTCACGGTGTCGGCCCATGCGAATGTCCGCCATTGCATCATCATGCAAGATACTTTTATATCCGAAGGCGTCGAGCTGGACCATGTCATTGTCGATAAAAACTGTGTCATCCGGCCGGGCATTAAACTGGTCGGCCAGAAAGACTATCCGGTGGTGATCGGAAAAGGGGCGATTGTATGAATCTGATAAAAGTCCTCTTTGTGTCTTCCGAGGTGGCGCCGCTGGCAAAAACCGGCGGCCTGGGCGATGTGGCCGGCGCGCTGCCGGCCGTGCTTAAACGGCCCGGTGTCGATGTCCGAATCATCATGCCGCTTTATAAGACGATCCGGGACCGCTATAATGAACAGCTGCAATTTCTTTCCTGGAAAATGATCAAAATGGGTTGGCGAACGCTGTATTGCGGCTTGCTGAGTATGGAATTGAACGGTATCGTTCATTACTTTATTGATAATGAGTTTTATTTCAAGCATGATCAGATCTACCTGGACTATTCTTTTGATATAGAACGGTTCAGCTTTTTTCAGCGGGCCGTCCTGGAAAGCCTTGGCGAGCCGATGGATTTCATGCCGGACATCCTTCATTTGAACGACTGGCAAACCGGCATGATCCCCTGCCTCATCGAAGCGCATTACCGGCCTTACGGCCGGTTCACCACTCTCAGGACCGTTTATACGATCCATAATCTGAAGTATCAGGGCATCCACGGCCGCGAGAGGATCGCCGACCTGATGGATTTGCCCGACCGCTTCATGACCGATCAAGGGGTCTTAAAAGACGGTGTGCCGAATTTTATGAAAACCGGCATCGTGTATGCCGATCGGGTGACGACGGTTTCGCCGACTTATGCCCGGGAAACGATGACCGAATATTATGGCGAAGGACTGCATGACCTGATGCGGCAGCAAGCTTATAAAGTTGTCGGCCTGCTTAACGGCCTGGATGTCGCGGAGTATAATCCGGCGGCAGATCCGCAAATCGCCGCCCAATATGACACCGGGACCTGGAAACAGGGTAAAGCGGCCTGCAAAGCGGCTCTCCAGGCCGAACTGCGGCTGAACCGCGATCCCGCAATTCCGCTGGCCGTCATGGTCACCCGTCTGGCCGACCAGAAAGGTCTGGATCTCTTGCTGCGAATCCTGGACGAGCTGCTCGACGGCAGTATCCAATTTGCCATTTTAGGCACCGGCATGCCGGAGTACGAGGAAGCTCTGCGTGACGCCGCCGGCCGGCATCGCGGCGACATGGCCGCCTGTCTGGCCTTCGACAACGCTTTGTCGCACCGCTTGTATGCCGGCGCCGATCTTTTTCTGATGCCGTCTTTATTTGAGCCCTGCGGCCTGTCCCAGATGATTGCCATGCGTTACGGAACCTTGCCGGTGGTTCGGGAGACCGGCGGCCTCAAAGATACCGTTCAGCCGTATAACCAGTACACCGGTACCGGCAACGGTTTTTCATTTATGAATGTCAACGCCCACGAACTACTGTTTACAACCCGTTACGCCTGCGATGTCTACCGTCATATGCCGGAAGCCTGGAATAATTTGGTGCATCGCGCGATGGCCGGCGATTATTCCTGGGATCGGACCGCCCAGGCTTATCTGGAACTTTATAACAGCCTTATCGGAGGACGGGATCTGCCGGCCGCCGGCGATACGGCCGAAAAAGCCGCGGCGGCGGATTCTGCGGATTCTGCGGAGGATGCATGCGACTCTTGCACAGCAGCCGGCTGACCGAATTTCGCGAGCCGTTTGGCGCGCTGCCGGCCGGATCATCCGTCCGTCTGGCTATTCGCTTGTGGCCGGAAAATACCGAAGTGCGCCGGGTTTATGTCGCTTACGCTTATGGTCTGTACACCTTTCAGACCAGCCGGAACCGGATGCAAATACAAGCCGGTCCGGCGGATGCCGACACCGTTTCCTATCAGGTGCTTTTACAGCTTCCCATGGAGCCGGGCTTGCTTTTTTACTGGTTTGAGATTGAAACATCAGACGGCGTGCTTTATTACACCCTGGATCGCGAAACGGTCGACGGCCGGGGCCTATCCGGCAGCAGCCGGCCGCGCTATCTGCCCGGCGAACCTCATGCGCCCGCCGCCTGGCAAATCACCGTATATGATCCGGGCTTTCAAACCCCGGATTGGCTGGCCGGGGCGGTCATTTACCAAATCTTTCCCGACCGGTTTCGGCGCGACAAGGATTTCACCCCGGCACGTTTTCAGGATGAGCAGCGGCCGGAGCGGCTTTTTCATGAGGACTGGTCTGAGGAAGTGGATATCGCCGGACGGCCGGAAACCGGTTATATCGCCTGTGATTTTTATGGCGGTTCCCTGAACGGAATCCGGGAGAAACTGGACTATATCCGTGATTTAGGCGTTACGGTCATATATCTGAATCCGATCTTCCAGGCCCGATCCAATCATCGATATGATACCGGCGACTACGAACGGATCGACCCGCTTTTAGGCGATGAGAAAGATTTTGCCGAACTTTGCCGCGAAGCGGCGGAACGGGGCATCCATATTTTACTGGACGGCGTTTTCAGCCATACCGGCGCCGACAGCCGCTATTTCAATAAATATGGCCGTTATCCGGAAATCGGCGCTTATCAGGAAGCGCTGGGACAAGGCGAGTCGCCTTACGGCAGCTGGTATGTTTTTCATCCGAAGGGCGGCCAGCTCTATTACGATTCCTGGTGGGGTTTTCAGGAACTGCCAAGCGTCAACGAACAAGATCTCTTTTACCGCGCCTATATAGCCGGAACCAACGGCATCGCGCGGCGATGGCTCCGTCTGGGTGCCGCCGGCTGGCGCCTCGATGTATCCGATGAATTGCCGGATAATTTTCTGCGCGAGTTGCGTCTGGCGATCCGGCAGGAAAAGCCTGACGCTGTACTCTTGGGCGAAGTCTGGGAAGATGCCAGCAACAAAATCAGTTATGGCAGCTATCGGGATTTTTTGCTTGGCCGCACCCACGACCATGTCATGGGCTATCCTTTTCAACAGGCGTTGGTCGGCTGGCTGGCCGGATCATTGACGGCGGAACGGCTGCAGATCATGCTGGAAACTCTGTGCGAACATTATCCGCCGGCGTGCTTTGCCAGTAATTTTAATCTGATCAGCAGCCACGACATCCCGCGCGCGATCACTGCGCTGGCCGGAGCGCCGGATCCCGGCAACCGCGAAGCTCAGGCCCGCTTGTTTCTCGATGCGGAAGCGCGCCGGCGCGGCGAAGCGCTGCTGCGTCTGGCGGTTTTGTTCCAGATGATTTATCCCGGCTGCCCGGTGATCTATTATGGCGATGAAACCGGCATGGAAGGTTATCGCGATCCCTTCAACCGGCGGACATTCCCCTGGAACCAGGAAAACAGGGCGCTGCAGGAATGGTTCGGACAGCTGGGCCGCTGGCGCCGCGACTGGCCTGTCCTGCGCACCGGCAACTGCCGTTTTCTTCTGGCCGCCGGCGATTGCCTGGCCTTGGAACGCAGCCGGACCGGCCAGGACATGGCTTCGCCGAATACGGTATTCCTGGCGATAAACCGCAAAAACGAGCCACAGACACTGGAACTGACCGGCCGCCGCATCCTGCTGCCGCCTTACGGGTACCTTCTGGAAGCGGACGGCGAACCGATGTTGCTCTCCTAAACGAACGCTTCTTCTTTTTTAAGCGCAAACTTCGCCACTTGTTGTTTCAGCAGATCAGCTTGTCTTGAAAGCTCCTCGCTTGAAGCCGCGCTTTCCTCCGATATTGCGGAGTCCGACTGAACCACGCTTGAGACGTTGGTAATGCCGTTGTTTATCTGCCCGATACCCAATGCTTGCTCATTGGAGGAGGTTGCGATGTTGTCTACAAAATTTACTACCTCGCCCACATGCTCAACAATCAGCAGCAGCGCCTCGGCAGTTTCTTTGGCAACCTCGACACCATTCTTCACATTGTCGATCGAACTTTTGATTAATGTCGTTGTCTCTTTTGCCGCGTCTGAAGAAAGCGAAGCCAATCTTCTTACTTCTTCCGCAACAACAGCGAATCCTTTACCGTGCTGTCCTGCCCGTGCTGCTTCAATGGCAGCATTCAATGACAGTATATTCGTCTGGAAAGCGATATCGTCAATAACTTTGATGACTTTTGATATGTCATTAGATGATTTGCCTATTTCCTCCATTGCTTTAAGCATTGTAACCATGTGAACATTTCCATCGTCGGCATTTGTCTTTGTCTGTACCGCAAGGTTCCTCGCATGATTTGCATTTTCGGCGTTCTGTTTTGTCTGGGCAGCGATTTGTTCTATCGAAGCGGACAGCTGTTCAACAGTGCTTGCCTGTTCGGTTGCGCCCTGCGACAGCGATATGCTTGCTTCGGACACCTGCTTTGACCCTGATGCTACTTGTTCAGCCGACGAATTTATACTTAATAGGGTCTCGTTCATATTCTTCAATATTTTTTTAAATGCTCTTGCTATATCTCCGATTTCATTTTTAAAGGTTGAAAATTTCTCTGCCATGCTGCAGGTAAAATCACCATCTGAAATCCGGTTACATACATTTACCGCTTCTTTAAGCGGTTTACTGATACCCTGGGATATAAAAATGGAAAATATAACGCTGATAATCATAAAGAATATGCTCATAATGATGATAAATGCGGCAAGCTGATAAATACTCTCGTAAAATTCACTTGTCGGCGCGCACAAAGCGATAGACCAGCCCGTATTTCCTACCGGGCAATAAGCCATATACTCGGTTCCGCCATCATAATAGAATTCACCTGTACCTGCTTCGCCAACAGCCATCTTTGCTTCCAATGCGGCCAGTTGGGCAAGACTATCGTCTGTTTCAGCTTCTTTACTGACATTTTCCTGCGCTAAAACTATTTCTTTATCATCGCTGGCAATGGTGGTACCTTCATGGTTATTCATATAAGCCGAACCTGTTTTTCCGTAGGTAATGCTTGCGACCAAATCGCTCAACACATCGCCGTCCATAGCCATAACCAAAATATTCACAACAGTTCCGTTATTATTTGTTACCGGTGCTGAAATATAAACCGTTGTTGTGCCTTCTGATTGATTGATTACAGGATCAGATATTCCGTTGGTACCTGATAATGCCGTTTGAAAGTATTTACTATCCGAGATATTCGTACTGCTGTCAAGCGAAATTCCTTTTGTGTCTGCTAAAAACACATTGATACATTCCCATTTGTTCGTCATATTGCTGAGAAGTGAGTTTATCTGGGTTTTGTTGTTGTCTACGTCCTGAAATATATCATTTGAAGCCAGCGCGTTTAACTGG
>CAYRWC010000176.1:0-6092 GCA_964427795.1 uncultured Oscillospiraceae bacterium
TTGGGTTCGCTCCTTCGCTGGATCAGCGTCACATCAAAGGTCAGGTTGGAAAACGGGCATTGGAAACCGACCCGCGTCGGCACATTGATATTGAAAATAAATTCCTGCAGAGCCTGTTTGACCTGGGCAAAAGACAGATTGTCATGGCGGATGAACGGCGCGCAGTAAGTATCAATCGACGACCAGGCTTGAGCGCCGGCAGTTTCGCCCTGGGTCGTAAATGTCGAATTGACAATCTGTCCGAGGAAAGAACGCAGATGCTTGGCCGGACTGGACTCCACCTTGCCGGGCACGCCTCCGAAGCCTTCCATTAAAAGCTGGCGCAAATCCCAGCCGGCGCAGTAAGCGCCGAAAAAGCCCAGGTCATGCAGGTGAAAATCACCCGACAGATGGGCTTCGCGGATTTCGGTCGGATATACTTCATGCAGCCAGTATTGCTTGGTAAACGTCTCGCGGACATAATTATTCATGCCGTTGATCGAACGCTGGGTATTGGCATTTTCTTGAATTTGCCAATCCTTGTCGCCCAGATAATCGGAAAACATATTGATCGTTGCGCCGATCAGCGCGTTGGCTTCGCGCGCCGACCGGCGTTTTTCGCGGTACAGGATGTAGGCTTTTGCGGTTCGGGCATGGCCGTTTTCAATTAAAACCTTCTCCACAATGTCCTGAAGGCCTTCAACTTCAGCCAGACCGTCGCAATACCGCTGTTCGGCCAATTCGACGACCTGACGCATCAGGTCTTCGGCCATGCTCCAATCGTTGCCGCCCACGGCGGTTGCGGCTTTGAAAATGGCCCAGGTGATTTTTTCATTTTTAAAGCTGGCGATGCGGCCGTCTCTTTTGCGGATTTGGGTTATCATGTCTTCAGCTCCCTCCCGGTAATTGTATCCTGTCGATAAGCTGCGCTCAGATAGACTCCGGCCGGCTCAGAACCGGCCGGCGCGGCACGCTTCTTTCTATATCTTGTGGCTGGTTATCATTTTTAGCACCAGATATTGTACGCTTATTATAAGACAGAATAACCCGTTCCGCACAATTTTTTAATATTACATTTTTATAACTTTTTCTTTTCCTTTCTGCTCACGGCGCCGATTCAACCCGGCCATTGGCGCGCGAGGCTGAACAGGTCATACGATCCTTCGGCAAACGGCCGGACAAGGTAGGTCAGATCCGCAGGCCGCGGCTGCAGGCGATATTCCGCCAAAGGCTCGGGGCCGCAGCTGTTGCTGCCTAACCCACCCTGAGCGTAGTCTATGGCCAGCCAGACAATATCCTCGTCCCGCTCCAGCAGATGGTCATGCGTGGCTTCGGTCAACGCTTCATCCGAATAATCATGTGCCGTAAAAGAAAAAACCGATTCGGCGCTAAACAGCAAGCCGACGCCCAGGCCGTTCGTTAACGCGACAAATTGCGTATCGGCATGCGCTCCGTTTTCCTGCGGACGAATATACGGCTCGTGCAAGTCTTCGACGCCTGCCTGATAAAAGCCGATAAAAGCAGCGGATTTTTTATCCGGATAACTCTCCTGAGGTCCGCGTCCATACCAGGCAACCTGAGCCAACTCACCCGACAGCTGCCAGCGCGTACCCAATCTGGGCAAGTATGGCAGATCGCCGCGCGGTTCGAAATGGACTTGAATCCGGATGGAGCCGTCGCAGAAAACCGTATAGGTGTAAACCGAACGGCAGGCCGGCTTCAATACGGGCGGAGCCTGAACCGTTTCACAAACGATGACGATCCGGTCATCTTCCCGACGCCAGTCGCAGGACGCCGTCCGGTTCTGCAGATGGTCCAGGCGCTCAGCCTGCCAGTGGCCGGCGGCTCTGTACCCGCCGATATCGTTGTCCGTTGGCGCTCGCCATAGATAAGTCTGCGGGCCCATTTGGATCATCGGCATATCCTGCCAGCGATAATCGGTCATTATTCCTTGTATCAAATTAAACTCCAGGCTGAAATTATCGCCGTTAATCAGTAATATTCCGTCTTCTTCATCAACCGTCAAGTTTTCCGGGCTCTTTGCCGAAGACTCGGCTTGCTTTTCCGGCGCCGCGAGCTGGTATTGATCGCGCGCGACGACAAAACCGGCCGGCGACCAAAGATTTCCTTCTTTCTGACTAAAGACGAGATTCAATTCCCAATCGGATATAGAATCGACAGACAAAGCCGGCAGGCTGATTTCCCGGCTTTCACCCGCGGCGAACCCGGTCAGGCCGATTGTTCCGTACTTGACTTCATGGCCGTCGCGCAGAAGGCTCCAGCGCCCCTCCAAATCGTCCAAACCGGTAAATAAACGGCGATTGGTCAGTGTTATTTTCCCGGCGGACGGATCGCTCCAGTCCACGGTCACCGGTTGAAGTACTTTTTTCAATTCCATCAATCCGGTATGGGGAACACGATGCGGATAATTTAAACCGTCCACACAGAAAATTCCATCGTTCGGATAATCGCCGAAATCACCGCCATAAGCATAAAACGGTTCGCCGTCTTCGTTTTCCTTGACCAGTCCATGGTCAACCCATTCCCAGACGCAGCCGCCCAGCAAAGACGGATAACGATAGATCAAATCCCAATACTCCTGCAAATTCCCCGGCCCGTTGCCCATGGCATGAGCATATTCGCACATGAAGAAAGGCCGGTCGGCCGCCAGAGCATACTCGGCGACAGAATAATCGCGATCCATAAAACCGGCGGGCTTCAGATCCGTTCGGCCGGTCCCCGGCAATTTGTGGGCTGCCGGATACATGACGCTGATCATATCGACCTCCGGCCGCCAGCCTGCTTCGCAATAATGGATCAGGCGAGTCGGATCCAGCCGGCGCGTCAGGCCGATCATCGCCTCGTGATTGCTGCCGTATCCGGATTCATTGCCCATCGACCAGAATATGATCGACGGATGATTGCGGTCCCGGCGCACCATACGCTCAACCCGGTCGAGAAAAGCGGCGGTCCAGTCCGGATCCGAGCTTAAAGCAAAATCGGTGATATGATCGCCATGGGTTTCCAAATCGGTTTCATCAATGACGAACAAGCCATATTGGTCGCATAGGTCCAGCCAGCGCGGATCATTCGGATAATGGCTTGTCCGCACGGTGTTGATATTATGCTGCTTCATCAGGCAGATGTCCTTGATCAGATCGCCATAAGGCGTGACATGGCCATACAGACTGCTTGTATCATGGCGATTGACGCCGCGCAGCTTGATCGGGCGGCCGTTGACCAAGACCTCGACACCGCGGCGTTCAACCGTGCGGAAACCGATCTGGAACGGATAGAATACGGCCGGCGCCGCCGGTCCGGCTTGCAGTTCGGCCAGCAGCAGATATCGATTGGGCGTTTCCGGCGTCCAGGGTTCAACGGGGCCGAGCTGGAATGTTTCGTCAAGCGTCATTTCGCTGTCGGCTGCCAGATTGACCGGCGAAACAAATGTATTTTTCAAGACGCCGCCGGAAAATAGTGAAAGGCGAAGTTCGGCGGCAACCGCCGGGCCGTCGTTGCGCAGCTCGGCATGAACATGCAGTGTGCCTTCCCGGTAATCGGACGTCAAACCGGCTTCAGTCCATAAATCGCGCAAATGCAGCGGTTCATCGGCAATCAGGCAGACTTCGCGGAAGATCCCGTGCACCCGCCAAAAATCCTGATCCTCCAGATATGCGCCGTCGCTCCATTGAAAAACTTTGACAGCCAGAAGATTTTCTCCGGCGCGTAACCGGCCGGTCAAATCAAACTCGGCAGGCATATGAGCGACTTTGGAACAGCCGATAAAACTGCCGTTCAAATAAAGTTCGAAATAAGAATCAACGCCGTCAAAATGGATCATCACCCGTTTCCCGCTCCACCGGGACGGGCAAGTAAACGGCTTGCGGTAACAGCCGACCGGATTATCATCCGGCACGAAAGGCGGATCATACGGAAAGGGATAATTGACATTCGTATAGTTCGGCCGGCCATAACCAAGCATCTCCCAATTTGAGGGAACCGGGATACTGTCCCAATCGCCGGCGTCATAATCCGGCTGGATAAACGCTTCCGGAACCTGATCCGGCGCGGGAGACCAAAGGAACTGCCATTGTCCGTTTAAGGGACGGTAATAAACAGACGATCCTCTTTGTCCTGCCGCAGCTGCCGCTGAGTTTTGGTAAGGAAAAAAGCCGACGCGGGCTTTTTCCCGTCCGCGGTGCAGGACTTGCGGATTTTGCCAATCCGGTACACATTTTCGGGTCATACTCAATCCCCCCTGGATACTCTTTTAATTGGAAAAACATAAGAGAATTTTAAGCACGACATCTTAATAATCTTATATTTTTCAGTCTTCATGTTAATATTATAACCCAGCAATTTAATTTGAGAAGCCCCTTATTTCTGATAATGCAAAGCTTTGCCCTATTCTTGCCGAGATAATGCCGGCGTGATGCTCAGCCATATTTTCTTGTGCTATAATAGGGTTGTCCGTAAACGCATTTGCGGACCGCTTCGCCCGTTTCGTTTTTCCTGACGTAATTCCTATAGCATCAGACCAGCAGACTCATGATCCGCAGATGATAGGAGGAAACAATATGGAAACTCGTTTTCGCGAAATTAAATCCCACGGCAATCCACTCATCAGCATTCGTGTCACGCCGGGCCATTTTGCCACCCGCCATTCTCATATCAACTTTTACGTTGATATGACTGCTGTTAAGTATCAGCACAAGGCGGCTCAGCTGGCCGCCCGCGAACTGGCGGATCATTATGCCCAGACTATCCCGGTCGACACCATTGTCTGCCTGGACGGCATTGAAGTTGTCGCCGCCTTTTTGGCTGCCGCCTTAAGCGACAGAAGCAGCGGCAAGTCAACGATGAACACCGGCAGTTCCATCGCCGTCGTGACGCCGGAAATCAACACCAGCGGCCAGCTGATGTTCCGGGATAATGTCCAGTCGATGATCTGGAACCGCAATGTTCTCCTTTTGGTCGCTTCGGCAACCACCGGCAATACCATCACCCAAGCTATTGAATGCATCGAATATTACAGCGGCCGGGTCAGCGGCATCTGCGCCGTGTTCAGCGCCATACCAAAAGTCGGCGAAACCCGTATTCAGGCTATCTTCACGGATCATGACGTGCCCGGCTACCAGACCTTCCCGCCGGCCGACTGCCCCGAATGTCTGGCCCATCACAAGATCGACGCTCTCGTCAACAGTTTTGGCTATTCAAAATTATAATCGGCAGACACTTCACGATGACGGAATCGCAGTGATCAGACATTCAATGGATGGATGCCTTGTTTTGTATGGAAATCAGTCGTATCGGGGAACCAAGAATGAAAAGCAGATAGATCCGTACCGGTAATGCCTCTCGTTATAAACGTGCTCAAGTGATGCATAGCAACCGTATGTAATCTATATTATTGGCGGGCCGGGAATCTGAAATTAGTTTCCGGCCTTATTTTTTGGAATCCTGGTGCTTTATATTGGCAGCAATGATTAGAACGATTAGAATGATTAGAATAGTGTTAGTAGGTATAAGAGAGGAGCTATAAGGGCTATCCCGTTACCCCTCAAATAGAGGCAGCCGATAATACGTTTAAAATTATGCTTCCGAACATCAACAAAGCTGAGGAAAAATCATCACTAAGTGCCAATGAATATATTGTAATGGATTTATTCAAGGTTGAAAGGGGAAATTTGTAATGATATATCGTTCACACAGAGGAGGAGTTTACTATACTCCGGAAAATACAATGGCAGCCTTTAAAGATGCCATGAAAGAAGCATTTGCATACATAGAAACAGACCCATGCTTCACAAAGGATGGTGTTATCGTTTTACACCACGATTTTGAATTGAATCGTACTTGTCGCCATGCAGATGGTTCAACCATTGAGGAAAAAATACAGCTTGGTGATTTAACATACGATGAGCTTATGAAATATGATGCAGGAATTTATAAGGGTGAACAGTTTAAAGGCGAGAAGGTTCCGCTGCTCGAGGATTTGCTTGCTTTGGCAGAAGGAACGGATGTTATTATCGCACTTGATAAAAAAATCCCAACAGATAATATGAAATCGCTCTTTGACCTTGTTGCAAAATATAACACGAAGGTTACTTTCA
>CAYRWC010000177.1:0-6059 GCA_964427795.1 uncultured Oscillospiraceae bacterium
AGACATGGATAAAGCAATTGTCTGGCTGCGTGAAAAGGGCATTGCCTCTGCCGATAAAAAAGCATCGCGCATTGCTGCCGAAGGCGTCGTCGACGCTTATATCCATGCCGGCGGCCGTGTCGGTGTCCTGATCGAAGTCAATATCGAAACCGATTTTGCGGCGAAGAACGAAGATTTCCGCCGGATGGTTCGCGATATTGCCATGCAGATCGCCGCGATGAAACCCCGCTGGGTAGCCAAAGAGGATGTCCCGGCCGACGAATTGGAGCAGGAACGCCAGATTGTTCGCAATCAGGCCTTGAATGAAGGCAAACCGGAAAAAATCGTCGACAAAATCGTCGACGGCCGCATGTCTAAATTCTATGAAGATAACTGTCTGCTGGAGCAGCCTTATGTCAAGGACGATACCAAGACGATCGGTACGCTCGTTAAAGAAATGATTGCCGTAATCGGAGAGAACATCAGCGTTCGCAGGTTCGTCCGCTTCGAGATGGGCGAGGGGCTGCAGAAGAAAGAAGAAAACTTCGCCGATGAGGTTATGAAGCAGCTTAAGTAATGTATCCATTGGGGACATGTCAAACATGTCCCCTTTTTTTTAAGCGGGAGGGATCGAAATGGCAGCTGTTTACAAGCGAATTCTCTTGAAACTGAGCGGTGAAGCCTTGGCCGGCAATAAGGGATCGGGTCTTGACAATGATACCCTGAAAGTCCTGGGCCGGACGATTTGCCAAGTAACCGAGATGGGTGTTCAGGTGGCCATCGTGGTCGGCAGCGGCAATTTCTGGCGCGGCCGCACCAGTGCCGGCATGGATCGGGTAACAGCCGACCATATGGGCATGCTGGCAACGGCGATGAACGCTCTGGCTTTATCTGATGCTCTGGAGCAAGCCGGCGCCGTGACCAGAGTGCTTAGCGCGATTGAGATGCGGCAGATCGCCGAACCTTATATCCGCAAACGCGCAGTCCGCCATCTGGAAAAAGGGCGGGTTGTCATCTTTGCCTGCGGTACCGGCAATCCGTTCTTTACGACAGACACGGCCGCGGCTTTGCGGGCTTCGGAAATCGACGCCGACATCATGTTCAAAGCCACGCTGGTAGACGGCGTTTATGACAAGGATCCCCATCGCTTCCCCGATGCGGTCCGTTTCGAAACCATCACCCATGACCAGGTTCTTAAAATGGGTCTCGGTGTTATGGATGCGACAGCTGCCGCTTTGTGCCGTGACAATCATATGACAATCGGCGTCTTCAGCATGTCCGATCCTGAAAACATTATCCGCATGGTTTGCGGTGAAAAAATCGGCACAATTATCGGCTGAGTATCCGGAAAACCTTTCTGCTGCTGGGTGTCCGGCAATTCTTTCTGCTGCTCGACTTCGCGGCCTGACGGCCTTAACTCGCACCAGAAAGAACCGCCGGACCCCTATAATTTAACTTTCAGGTTATCGACAAAACCGGATCATAAAACTTCAAAGCTTGCTCTCAACTACCCTCTGTAGTGTTTCTTGGACGACGGATCAATCTGAGAACGGCCGGTCACGGATAACTAAACCTTCAGGTTATCAACAAAACCGACTCACATAAATTCAAAGTCCACTCTCAACTGCCCTCTATAGTATTAACTGGACAACGGATCAATCTAAGGAGCTCCACAGGCCGAAGGCCGCGGACACGACGCAGATTGATCCGTCGTCCAGATCCGCTGGCCGGATTGTATATCTTGGTTTTTTCAGATATAATGGCACTATTCCATCCATCGCAAGGGAGGCAGACGTATGACAGTGATTCTGATAACCAAAGACTCTTATCAGCCATTTGAGGAGAGAATGCGGAAGACGATCCATGTCTTGCATGAAAACTTCAACGCGATTCGGGCTGGCCGGGCAAATCCGAAAGTTCTTGACCGAATAACCATCGAATATTATGGTGTCCAGACACCGATCAACCAGGTCGCCAATATTCAGGTGCCCGAACCTCGTCTCATTTCCATAACACCGTGGGATCCGAGCTCGATGAAAGCTATTGAACGGGCCATACAGGCGTCGGATCTCGGCATCAATCCTGCCAACGACGGCCGGATGCTTCGTTTGGTTTTCCCGGCTTTAACCGAGGAACGCCGGCATGACCTGGTAAAAAGCGTCAGCAAATATGCGGAAGAGGGCAAGGTGGCGATCCGCAATATTCGGCGAGAGGCTTTGGACAAGTATCGTGCCCATCTGAAAAAGAAAGAAATTACCGAAGACGGTATGAATGAATTTGAAGCTGAACTGCAGAAACTGACGGACCGCTTTATCGCTGAAATTGATAAAGCGGCTATAGATAAAGAAAAAGATCTGATGGAACTGTAAGTGCCAAAATCTGAAGCAAGATAAACAACCGGGCGCTGAACGCCCGGTTATTGTTTGAGGGGAAACGGCAAGTTGAAGATCGCCAAATTAACGAGACTGTTTCATATAGGTACAACCGGACGGTTCAAAGGCCGCCGTGAGCCGCGTCAGAGCGCCGCTGCGGAACCGGCTCAATTGAAGATACCGGTTCATCTGGCTGTTTTTATGGATGGCAATGGGCGATGGGCCCAGCGTCGCGGATTGCCACGGACAGCCGGGCATCGGGCCGGCGCCGAGAATTTGCAGAATTTGTGCCGGATGTGCGGCCGGCGCGGGATTAAGTACTTGACGGTTTATGCGTTTTCTACCGAAAATTGGAGCAGGCCGCAGGATGAAGTTCATGCTCTGATGGAATTATTTGTGGAATTTTTTCAACGATATCAGCAACGGTTGGCGGAAGAAGGCATCCGGGTTCGCTTTTCCGGCGATATCGCGGGCTTGCCGGAACGTGTTCGCCAGATTGTCCGGCAAGCTGAGGATGAATCTAAGGACCGCAGCCGCATGCAGTTAATTATCGCCATAAATTACGGAGGCCGCCGGGAAATCGTTCAGGCCTGTCGTAAACTGGCCGAAGAAGTGCAAGCCGGAAAGCTCGGTGCGGAAGATATTGACGAGTCGCGGTTTGCCCAGGCTCTTTATCTGCCTGACGTGCCGGATCCCGACCTGGTCATAAGACCGAGCGGCGAGCAGAGACTGTCCAATTTCCTGTTATGGGAATCTGCTTATGCAGAATTATGGTACGCCGACATCCTCTGGCCGGATTTTTCCGAAGCCGACCTGGAAACGGCACTGCGTGATTATACACGACGGGATCGCCGCTTCGGAGGTGTCAGGGAAACGTGAAGCAGCGGATCATTACCGGCGTAATCTTTACCTTGGTCATAGCCCTGTTTATTATTCCGGGCTATTGGTCGATCTGGCCACCTGTGATTCTTTTTACCGGCGTGGCGGTTTTGGCTGCTTATGAGATTGTAACCGTTATCCGCCGGAGTCCTTTAAATCCCAGTATGCCGCTGGCGGTGGCCGGCAGCTTGATGATGCTCCTGCCTTTGGTCGGCAGCCGGATTTTTCCGGAAGCGGAAGGCATTCTGCGGCCGTTAAGCGGTTTCGCGTTAACCGCGTTTGCTTTGCTCTTGTTCATGACGATAACGGTAATTGCCTTGGTATTAAAAAGAGGCCCGCAGAATTTGCCCGACGCAGTGGCTACGGCGGCCGTCATGGCTTATGTCGCTTTCCCGCTGAGCTGTCCGGTTCTTCTTCTGGATCAGGTTCCCGGCGGTTGGCTGTGGGTGGTTATTGGTTTGACATCGCCCTGGGTATCGGATAGTTTTGCTTATTTCGTTGGCTCTCTGATCGGCCGGCATCCGATCGTTCCTGTATTGAGCCCGAAAAAGACGGTTGAAGGCTGCTTGGGCGGCATAGCCGGCTGCATGCTCTCGCAGATGCTGATCTTTCATCTGTTTCAGAATATATTAGGGCGCCCGGCGATTACGCAGCCCAAATATCTGTTCTACGCTTTGGTTACCGGCTTGGTACTCAGTGTGGCGTCTCAGCTGGGGGATTGGCTGGCTTCGGGAATCAAGCGTTGGTGCGGCGCGAAGGATTTTGGTTATATCCTGCCGGGCCATGGCGGCATTATGGACCGTTTCGACAGCGCTTTTTTTACTTTGCCGATAACGATGATTATGGCTATGTTGTATCAGATTCTTCTAACTTGAACGCTTTGCGATGGGCTGTCCCGCTAAAAGGGACGAGCTGTCAGGTAGAGAGGTAAAATATCATGACCGATTCTATCATCCTTTTAGGATCGACCGGATCGATCGGTACGCAAACCCTGGAAGTGTGCGCCCATTTGGGCATTCGCGTCCGGGCTTTGACGGCTGGTCGCAATGTCCGGCTTCTTGAAAAACAGATCCGCCAATGGCGTCCCGAACTGGTTAGTGTCGAGCGTGAAGCCGATGCCCTGGAATTGAGCCGGAACCTGGCCGATCTGCATCCGCATATCTCGGTTCTATACGGCCGCGAAGGAAATCTGGCCGCCGCCTGCCTGCCCGGCGCGCCGCTGGTGGTTGGCGCCATGGTCGGCGTGGCCGGCCTCGAGCCGGTTTTGGCAGCTATTCGGGCCGGCAAGTCGATCGCTTTGGCCAACAAGGAAACTTTGGTCGCCGGCGGCGCGCTGGTCATGCCGCTGATCCGGAAACGGGATGTCTGCCTTTATCCGGTTGACAGCGAGCATTCGGCAATCTGGCAATGCCTGGCAGGAACCCCGGAAGGCAGTTTAAAGCGGATTTTGCTGACCGCGTCGGGCGGACCGTTTCGCGGCCGGACGCGGGAAGAATTGCAGCAAGTCAGCCGGGAGGATGCCCTGCGCCATCCGACCTGGCAAATGGGCGGCAAGATCACGGTCGATTCGGCGACACTCATGAATAAAGGCCTGGAGGTTCTGGAAGCGGCTTGGTTATTTGGTTGTCCGCTCGATCAGATCCAGGTGGTCGTCCACCCGCAGAGCATCATCCATTCGATGATTGAATTAACGGACGGATCAGTCCTGGCACAGATGGGATTCCCTGATATGAGCCTGCCGATTCAGCTGGCTTTGACCTGGCCGGAACGTAAATCCGGCCGGTCCAGAGCTTTTGATCCGTTTGATCAGGCAGCCAGCCGGCTGACCTTTGAACAGCCGGATCTGAAAACATTCCGTTCGCTGGCCCTGGCCTATGAAGCCGGCCGGATCGGCGGCACCATGCCTGCGGTCATGAATGCCGCCAACGAAGCCGCTGTCAATCTATTCCTGGACGGCGGCATCCGGTTTCTGCAGATTGCCGAACGGGTGGAACGTTGTATGGATCAACACTTGAAGCATGGTTTCATGACAGCTTTCAGCTTTGATGATATGATGGAACAAGACCAGTGGGCCAGAAGACAGGTTAAGGAGTATTGATCAGATGGGTATTGTTGTCGGATTAATCATTTTAAGCGTCATGATGATCGTTCACGAATTGGGTCATTTTCTAACGGGGCGGCGTCTGGGCTTTACCATAGAAGAATTTGCCATTTTTATGGGACCTGTGCTGTTTTCCTGGGAAAAGAAGGGGATCAAGTACAGTATCAAACTGCTGCCGATCGGCGCTTCTGTCCGTTTTGCCGGCGAGTATCTGGACAATGATGAGGTTGACGTGGATCCCGGTCACTTTTATAACCGGCCGAAATGGGCGCGGGCTATTGTTATCGGCACCGGGCCGGCACTGAATCTTTTGTCCGGCGTACTTGCCTTTTTTATTATGTTCGCTTCTTTCGGCTATACGATTCCGGTGATCGGGCAGATACAGAATGGTACGCAGGCCGCCGCCGCGGGACTGCAAACCGGAGACCGGATTCTGCGAGCCGACGGCGAGGCCATCCGGACAACTCTGGATTACAGCGGTCAGGAAATGTTTTTTTCCGACGATCAGGCCGTGGATTTACTGGTTCGCGGCAGCGACGGCCAAACCAGAACGGTTGTTTTGCAGCCTGCCGTCAGCGATGTTTATCGTCTGGGCATCCAGATCCGGATCGACAAAAATCTGGGCACGGTTATTGATTCCGTCGATGCCGATTCGAACGGCGGCAATCCCGTCTTGAAGGCGAACGACATTTTGAAAACCGCCAACGGCGTTCCGGCCGATGATCTGA
>CAYRWC010000178.1:0-6053 GCA_964427795.1 uncultured Oscillospiraceae bacterium
AATGGTGACCTTTTCGGATACCATGAATGCCGAATAGAAGCCAAGGCCGAAATGGCCGATGATGCCGCCGCTTTCGGCGCCCTTGTCTTTGTACTTTTCCACAAAATCCATCACGCCGGAGTAGGCGATCTGGTTGATGTATTTGCGTATTTCATCAACCGTCATGCCGATGCCGTTATCTTCGACAACAAGCGTACCGGCCGCAGAATCAAAGACAATCTGAATTTTCAATTCTTCCGCTTCCGGCAAATCGAACTCGCCGATCGCAGACAAACGGCGCAGCTTGGCATTGGCGTCCGCAGCGTTGGATACGAGTTCTCTTAGAAAAATATCCCGGTCGGAATACAGCCATTTCCGGATTATGGGAAATATATTTTCTGTATTGACCGAAACATTGCCGCTTTCCTGAATCATGTACATTCCTCCTTGATTTGACATCTCGTCTATAATATCTTACCTGCCGCGGCAGGGAGAATCAACGGGCAGCCGATTATTCAACGGCGGGCCTGGATGTAGGCATCGACAATCTTCATATAGGCGGCGCGAATGCTCTGAAAACCGCAATCCTGTGCCGAAGCCATAAGCAGGCTGTCCACCGCCTTTACCGGCAGCAAATCGATCGGCGAAGCGGAGATAAAGGCCGTTATCGCCGGATCCTTCTGTAAATCTTTGAAAGTCAGCATGCCGATCTGCAGCGACAAACCGGCCTCGGCAATCGCCTGAACGATGTACTGGCGCGTTATACCCTTGAGAACCCGGTCGTCGGGGGGTGTCAGAACCTGATTGCCACGGATGAAAAAAAGATTGGAGCGCGAACCTTCGGTCAGATAACCTTGATGGTCGGCCAGCAGCAATTCAAAGCAGGATCCGTACGGACCCGGCTGCGCAAAACGTTCGGCTACGGCGCTCTTGTAATCCGATCGGATGACTTTGGTATTCGGATCGATCCGTTCCCAGACCAGTATGCCGGTCGGCACGCCTTCCCGAATCATCGCTTCATCAGGATAATAAGAGGGGGTCAGATGGATGATTCGCGTATCCGCAGTCAGAATCAAGCGCAGATTAGCTTCCTTTAAACCGTTTTTGCGGATCAGAGCCATGCTCTCATCATACAGGCTGCCGGGAATGGAAATTTCTCCGGCGACCGAACGGGTCAGCCGCGTCATGTGGTCTTCCCAGAACAGCGGTACACCTTGTACCAGCCGAATCACTTCATAAAACATCTTGCAGTCTGTCGGCGCGTAATATTCCTGCGCTGCCGGACTGTCTGCCGCAACCAATTGGCCTTGCGCCGAAATCCAACGGCCGGTCAAGGCATCAATAAATGGATAAGCCATCAGGCAAGCCTCCTTCACATGCAAAAGGCATGATATATCATTATAGCATGAATCAAATGAACGTCCATCAGTAAATATTTATGCATCCTGCTCCTTTGACAACCGGCGCGATAACAAGCTATAATATTGCGTAAAATATAAGCTGTCGAACGCCTAATGGCAGATTCGATAATTATGCAGAAACAATGCATAAATAATCATCAGGAGGGTTTATATGGCACATGAAAAAATCTTGCTGGCTTATTCCGGCGGCCTGGATACATCGATCATCATACCCTGGCTTCTGGAGCATTATGATTGCGAAGTGATCGCCATGGCCGGCGAAGTCGGCATCGGCCTGGATCATGAGGCTCTGCGCGCCAAGGCTCTGAAATGCGGCGCCAGCGCCTGCTTCATCGAAGACATCGCCGAAGAGTTCATCACCGATTACATTTATCCGACCTTGAAGGCCGGCGCTGTTTATGAGGGGAAATACCTGCTGGGCACTTCTTTTGCCCGGCCGATCATTGCCAAACGCATGGTTGAAATCGCCCGCCGCGAGGGATGCACGGCCGTAGCTCACGGCTGCACCGGCAAGGGCAATGACCAGGTTCGCTTCGAACTGACGGTCAAAGCGCTGGCACCGGAGCTGAAAATCATCGCGCCCTGGCGTATCTGGGATATTAAATCCCGCGATGAGGAGATCGATTATGCCCAGGCGCGCAATATCCCGGTTCCGGTAACCAAGGAAGCCAATTATTCAATGGATAAAAACCTCTGGCACCTGAGCCATGAAGGCATGGACCTAGAAGATCCGGCCAACGAGCCGCAATATGAAAAAATCCTCGAGCTGATGGTCTCGCCGGAAAAAGCGCCGGACAGACCGACTTATGTCACGATCGAATTTAAGGCCGGCATACCGGTCAAGGTCGACGGCATCGCTCTGGCGCCGGTTGATTTATTGAAAAAACTGAACGACCTGGCAGGCGCCAACGGCGTCGGCTTGGTCGATCTTGTGGAAAACCGCCTGGTCGGCATGAAATCGCGCGGTGTTTATGAAACGCCGGGCGGCACCCTCATGTATGCCGCACACCGCGAGCTGGAGCTTTTGTGCCTGGATCGCGACACCCTGCACTATAAGGATCAGGTCGCGCTGCGTTATGCTGAACTGGTTTATTTCGGCCAGTGGTTTCATCCGCTGCGCGAAGCGCTGGCCGCTTTTGTCGACCAGACTCAGAAAAACGTCACCGGCACCGTACGGCTGAAGCTCTATAAGGGCAACATTCAGCCGGCCGGAACGACATCGCCGTTCTCGCTGTATCAAGAGGCTTTGTCGACATTTGGCGAGGATGATGTCTACAACCAGGCTGACGCCGGCGGTTTCATCAATTGCTTCGGCCTCCCGATGAAGGTTGTGGCTCAGATGAAAAAACGCAACGGCCAGCTCGACTGAGGAGGAACCATGGCCCGACAATTATGGGACGGCCGGTTCAGCAAAGCAACCGACAGTCAAGTCAATGCCTATAACTCCTCGATCCGTTTCGATGCCCGGATGTTTCGTCAGGACATCCGCGGCAGCATGGCCCATGCGTCCATGCTCGCAGACCGGGGCATCATCACCCGGGAAGACGGCCAGGCGATCAACGACGGTCTGGCCGGCATCCTCGGCGATCTGGAGAGCGGTTCGCTGCAGATCGATCCGGAAGCCGAAGATATCCATATGTTTGTCGAAACCGAGCTTACCCGCCGCATCGGCGATGCCGGCAAGCGCTTGCATACCGGCCGCAGCCGCAACGATCAGGTTGCTTTGGACCTGCGCCTGTATCTGAAAGACGCCTGCGGCGAGATCAGGCAGGGCTACCTGAAGCTTTATCAAACGTTGACCGGCCTGGCCCGCCGCCATCTGCACACCATCATGCCCGGCTACACCCACTTGCAGCGGGCCCAGCCGATAACGCTGGCCCATCATCTGATGGCTTATGTGGAGATGCTGGCCCGCGACATCGGCCGGCTCGACGACTGTGTCCGGCGTATGGACGTCATGCCGCTGGGGTCGGGCGCTCTGGCCGGGACAACTTACCCGCTCGACCGGGATAAAGTCGCCCGCGACCTGGGCTTCGCCGCCATCAGCGCCAACAGCCTGGACGGCGTTTCCGACCGCGATTTTGCCATTGAGCTGGCTTCTGCGCTTTCTCTCTTCATGGTTCACGCTTCCCGTTTAAGTGAAGAACTGATTCTCTGGTCCAGCCAGGAATTCGCCTTTATTGAACTGGACGATGCTTTCAGCACCGGCAGCAGCATCATGCCGCAAAAAAAGAATCCGGATGTCGCCGAACTGTCCCGCGGCAAAGCCGGCCGTGTTTTCGGTTCGCTGACAACGCTGCTGACCGTCATGAAGGGATTGCCGCTGGCGTATAACAAGGATATGCAGGAAGATAAGGAAGCCATATTTGACGCTGTAGACACGGTCTTGTTGTGTCTGCCGGCTTTAACCGGCCTTCTCTCCACCATGACCGTCCATTCCGAACGGATGACGCAGGCCGCCGCCGGCGGCTTCACCAATGCGACGGATCTGGCCGATTATCTGGTATGCCGGGGACTGCCCTTCCGCAGCGCTCATGAAGTATCCGGCAAGCTGGTCCGCCACTGCATCGACCGGGGCTGTGCCCTGAGCGATTTGACGCTTGACGAATTAAAGCGTTTTTCACCGCTGATCGAGGCTGATCTTTATGAAACAATCAGCCTGGAAGCCTGCGTCAACAGACGCCGAATCCCGGGCGCTCCGGCTCCGGATGCTGTTCTGGCGGCTATCGTCCAAGCAGAAGCCCGCTTTCATTAAATCTGTAAGCTAAATCTGCCATCCATCATGCTTCGGATCATAACCCGGATCATAGCCCGGTTTCTCCTGACAGAGGGACCGGGCTTTTAATCGTCTTCGATATCCGGATCCAGCAACAACGCTCGTTCCTGCCATTTGCGGACCTCATCGTCCAATCCGAGCATCCGATATAATACGGCTTTGCCATGGCAGGCATCCGCGCTGTCCGGATCAAGCTGCAGAGCTTTGTCATAACACCGCTGGGCTTCATCGAAATCGCATAATTGCGTCAGGGTATTGCCGCGGCCGATCCACGCCGATACATGGTCCGGCATCAATTTCAGAGTCTGGTCAAACGCCGCCGCAGCCTGTTCAAATTCGCTGCGGTAATAGAGGATAACCCCTTTGTTGCAGATTGCGTCGGCATAATCCTCAGATTCGGATAATGCCCGGTTGACCAGTTCCAGCGCGGCGTCATCATCGCCTTCCAGATGAATCAGGTAAGCCAGCTCGTTAAGCGCAAAAGGATTGTCCGGCTCCAGTTTGACAGCTCTGGTCAGCAAACCGTGCGCCAAATCATCTTCGTCGCGGCGGATCGCTATCATGCCCAGGATAACATAAGCGCTGACATAGGTGTCGTCCAGTTTCAGGCATTTTTGGCAGACCTTTTCGCATTCTTCCAGATAGCCGGCGGAAAACAGCACATCGGCCAGTTCGTAATACAAATCCGGATCATCGGGATAAGTACGCCGCAGCGCGTTGAAACTGGCCAAAGCCTCAAAGTCGCGGCCCAGCATGGACAGGCATTTTCCCTTGCCGCGCAGCGCATCATAACAATTCGGATCACGCAGCAGCGTTTGCTCAAAATCCTGCAGCGCCGTTTCATAATGGTTGAGCTGCATATGGACAAAGGCTCTGGCCATAAAGCTGTTCGGATTGTCGGGCGCCACTTCACAGGCTTGAGCGGCATCTTTCATCGCCAGATCATAGCGGCCGAGCAGGAAGTATGCGTTGGACCGCAGACAATAGCCGGAGAAATCGTCCGGATAACGCCGGATCAGTTCGTCGCAGACTGTGAGGCTGGCGTTTGTGTCACCGTTTCTTTTCAGGATTCTGGCTTTCACCAGCAGCATATCGTATTGATTGGGATTGAGATTCAGAGACCGATCGATCCAGCTCATGGCTTCCGGCAGACGGTTGTCGGATTCCAGCCCGATAACGGCATCCAGCATGTATTCCCCGCTGTTGCCGTAAGCCGGGTATGCTTCGCATAACCGGTTCCAGGCTTCGGTTATGACCAGGACTTCTTCCAGATTGCGCTTCTGCCGGGCTTTGGACATATGCAGCATCAAATCCATCATTCGGAGTATGTAATCGCCGACGCCGGAGGCAGCAGCCAATCTGCGGTCCCGATTATAGCGAGCGACGATCGCCGGTGTCCATTCGTCGAGAAGCGAAGCCAGATAAAGCCGCAAAACCGGCGCCCAATGAACGGCTAATCGATAATCCAAGTCTAAAATGCGCCGATCGGCTGATTCCCCGCCGCGCTTATCCGGACGCAGAGCTTGTCGGCGGCGCATCCAGGTATTGAGATCTTCATAAGCCTGACGGGGATTATTGGTTTCCGCGTCCAACCAGACTGCCAGCAGTTTATAGCAAACCAACGGCTGCTGATCCCGTTCAAATTCCGCAATAAAAGCCGCGGCGGCATCAAAATCGCCCTGCATAATCAAGAATACGGTTTGAAGCATTTGCAGCAGGCGGTTTTCCTGGCTGTCTACGTCTGAGGGTAATTCAGGCATCGGCAAATCGCCAAGCAAAATGCCGAGAATAGCTTGTTCATCCTCCAGAATAGCGCTCCAATCGAAATCGGTGTTCATGCTACGTTCAATTCCTCATACTATGTATAGGCGCCGGTA
>CAYRWC010000179.1:0-6048 GCA_964427795.1 uncultured Oscillospiraceae bacterium
GGATGACAACAAAGATGCCAGTTTTACCATGCGTTCCAAAGAAAACGCTCAGGATTACCGCTATTTCCCGGACCCGGACCTCACGGCTGTCCGGATCGGCGAAGACTGGATCCAAGCGGTGCGGGACAGTCTGCCCGAACTGCCGGAAGCCAGGCGGCGGCGCTATCAGGATGACTTCGATTTGACGTCATATGAAGCTGACATCTTGACGTCCGATCCGGCTTTAGCCGGCCTTTTCGAGGAAACAACGGCCATCAGCCAGCAGCCCAAAGACGCGGCGGCTTGGATTATGGGCGAATTCCTCCAGAACTGTAAAGAACAGGACCGCCGTCCCGACGAAGTACCGGTCCGGCCCGCTCATTTAGCCCGGCTGATTCAGCTGGTCAACGATCAGGTGATAAATCGGATCACCGCCCGCAAGGTTTTTCAGCAGGTTTGCCTGAATCAGGTCGATCCGGACCGTTATATCGATGAGCAGGGTTTGCGTATGGAACGCAATCCGGATGCGCTGAAGCAAACCATCATGAGCGTTCTGGCCGAGCATCCGCAGTCGATCGCCGATTACCGTGCCGGAAAAACCAAGGCGGCCGGTTTCCTGGTCGGCCAGGTTATGCGGGCGACGCAAGGACAGGCGGATCCGCAGCTTTTAAACCAATTGGTGCGGGAAGCGTTGGAGCAGGCTTGATCAGATTCCGGATCTTGCCGGATCAAGCGGATTTGTTTCCAGGATCAGCCGGCGGTAAGGCTCCAGGGCGGTCGGGAACGGCAGATCGGCCAGTTCCTGATCCGTCGCCCAAAAACCGGCATCGTCTCCGGCCGACTCGGCCGATTTGTCCGGTTGCCCGCCCGTGATGATATCCGGCAGAACCGGTTCACTCAACGACAGGTAATAACCGGTCATGCTCCAGATCCGATGGGTAAACCGGTGCAGCTGATTGCCCAGCGCCGTGATTTCCACTCCCGGATGAGCAGCTTGCCAAATCTTTATAATCTGATTCTGCTCCGTCCGTCCGGCGGCAGGATCGGCCGGCAGCCAGTCAAATTCGTACAAACCGGCCAGAAGACCCCGGTTCGGACGGCGATGCACATGAGTGAAACCGGCGGCACGGCAGATCAAGACCGTTTTAATGTTCGAAGGCAGCGTTTTGGCCGGTTTACGCAGTGGAAATTCATCCATCCGGTCCGATTCCCGGGCCAGACAGAGGCCGGCTAACGGGCATTCCGGGCATAACGGCCGACGCGGCAGGCAAATCGTCGCGCCAAGATCCATCAACGCTTCATTGAAATCCCCCGGCCTGTTGGGTGGCTGCACTTGCTCCGCCAGCGAGCGAACGAGACGCCGTTCGGCTTGGTCGGCCGGATCCCATGCTGTTGCTGTTAAACGGGAAAAAACCCGGACAACATTGCCGTCTACGGCGGCGACAGGTCGGCCGTAGGCAATCGACAGAATCGCGCCGGCCGAATAAACGCCGATGCCGGGCAAACGGCGCAGCTCTTCCTCGGTATCAGGCAATCGGCCGCCCAGTTCACGTACCACCTGGCGGGCAGCCTGATGAAGATTGCGAGCCCGCGAATAATAACCGAGTCCTTCCCACTGTTTCAGCACCTGCTCTTCATCGGCTGCGGCCAATTCGGCTAAGCTGGGCCATAACGCCAGGAAGCGTTTATAATAAGGAATAACCGTTTGTACCTGAGTCTGTTGCAGCATAATTTCCGACAACCAGACCCGGTACGGATCTTTGTTCATCCGCCAAGGCAAAACACGCCCCGCTTGATCAAACCAAGCCAGCAGCAAAGAACGCACCAAAGCATTCCAGGCCGCACTACGAGGTTCGGGCTGGTTTTCCGGTGCCGCTAAACGATCGGTATTCATATTAAATGACACGCATATACACCTAAAAAATATCAACGTTAATTAATGCTAATAAAATCGATGCCGGATGGCTGCGAATAGCCGACAGCGTTTAGTCCGGGATGCCGTCGCCGTCGATATCCGTCATGCCGGCTCCGGCAACGCCGAACATCTCGCGTCCGGCAATGCGGCGCTGGTTGCGTTCCTGCTCGACCAGCTTGCTCAGAAACCGGCGGATTTTCTCCGGATTTTTGATGTTAATGAGCGGGAATTGATTATCGGTCTGGTCGGCCGTATACAAGACAATAGTGCCGACACCGAATATTTTCTGCCCCAGAGTCTGGGTCATTTTCAAGTCCAGAATCCGGTACAAAAGGATTTCATTCGTTACGGTCCGCAGCAAGCCGATCCGGCTGGTCAGACGGTTTATATCGACTTCGTAGCGGGTGAACGATATCGGCATGCCCAGGATGCGTTTGCGGTCTTTCCATAAAATCTGATCCGGCGTATCATCTAAAGGTGATATTTTAGAAACCGGCTTTTTATCGGATTGATTTTCGCTCATGATGCTTCCCTTTCCCGCGGCCCGGTTAATCGAACTGCCAAACCGGCAGCCAGTCGGCCGACACTACCTGTATTTTATCACAAAAAGGGCGACCGGTTTTTCTAATCTTTTCATTCATAAAAACAAATAACGATTTCTGTTATAATGACCGATGAGCGGTTTTTGATTAATGAGAAAAAGGGTTAAGTGACCGAGGAGATTTCGGCATGAATAAAATGAAAAAAGTCAGATTGCTGGCTGTTGTAATCGCTGCTGCTTGTTTATGGATACTTTTGCTGCAGCTGGGAATCCGACTCTACAAAAATCATCAAATTATAAACGATTTTTCCTATAACGCATATCAACAGCAATATCAGCGCGCGATACCGGTTGAGGAGATGGATTTCAACGAATACCGGCGTTATTTTACGAAAAATGAAACCGCCGTTAAGCTTGCTGTCAACAATACGGCATCCTTGCCTGGCAATGTCCGATATTATATCAGACAGGACGGGGAAATGGTCTTATCCTATGAGATACCGAAAGGAACAACAGTCACATGGACCGCATCGAATACTTCCTATAGCATGGACGCCGGTTACGGCCTATGCAGTTATCCGACTTATGAGCGGGGCTGGCGATATGCAAGGCCTTTTACGACCGTAAATCAAAATACCGGCGCCGAGTCGAGTTCCTACTATTTTGTCAGAACCGAAGATCTCGAGAGGACGGCCCAAACAATCATCGGCGATAATGAGAGTCTGCAGAAATCCATGCAAAGCCGGGGATTATCGACCGGCGATGCCGTAATAGCCATGACGCGGTATGTTGATAACATCTTTTACGATCATGGTGTGTTCTGCTCGCCGGATCTTCAGCAGCCGGTTTGGCGGTGGACAGATGTTATTTGGCTCTCTCTGTCTGTTGCGGCCTTGGCGGCTGTGGTTTGCAGCTTCCGAAAACAAAAGCGGCACGCATTGCTTATTTCCCGGCGGAATGAAATAATGGATACAGGGACTAAACGTTAAAAGGAGCCTTGTATGCCGCGCTTTTTTATAGAGGAAGCCGTTGATTTATCTGCGCAAAACGTATTTTTAACCGGAGATGATTATCATCATCTCCATGATGTCTTGCGGATGAAAGCCGGCGACGAACTGCTGGTTTGCGACGGAGCAGGAACAGACCTGCACTGCCGGATCAGCCGTTTTACCGACAAAGGCGCCGAATTGGCCATATTATCACGGACGGTCAATCAAACGGAACCGCCCTATGAAGCTGTTCTTTATCAAGGCCTGGCCAAAGGGGATAAAATGGACGGCATTATCCAGAAAGCGATCGAACTGGGCGTTAGCCGGATCGTGCCGATGATCTGCCGGCGTAGCGTCGCCGTTCCGGATGCGGGCGATATGCCGAAACGACTCACCCGCTGGAACCGCATCGCCGCCGAAGCCGCCAAACAATGCGGCCGCGGCCGCATTCCGGCTGTCGAGCCGGCTTGCGCTTTTACCGAAGCCATACGGCAGGCGGCGGCAGCCGATATCAAGCTGATCCCCTGGGAAATGGAAAAAGAACAGAGCCTGCGTGAAGCATTGGAAGCTTGGTCAGCCTTGGGAAAACAACCGGCTACCGGCGCGGAAGGCGATGAGAAACCGGAAAACGGCAGCATACCGGCCGCAAAACCGGAACTGGCCGTTCTGATCGGCCCGGAGGGTGGATTTACGGAGCAAGAGATCGATTTGGCCCTGGCCGCCGGTCTGCAGCCGGTTACCTTAGGCCGGCGGATCTTGCGGACGGAGACGGCCGGACCGGCTGTTTTAGCGATGATCCTCTATCAGTTCAATGACTTTTGATGTATAATAGGACAACTTAAATGATCAGAGAACAACGGCCTGCGGCCGATTCTCGAAGGAGATTAGATCATGAATTTTGCTGCACCAAAGGGAACACGCGATATCCTGCCTCCGGAAACGGCTGCCTGGCAATATGCGGAACAATGCTTCGCCGATATTTGCGCTCGCTTCGGATATAAGGAAATTCGCATACCGACATTTGAACAAACCGAGTTGTTCCAACGCGGCGTCGGCGACACGACCGATGTTGTCCAGAAAGAGATGTATACGTTTCTGGATAAAGGAAAACGAAGCATGACTCTGCGGCCGGAGGGAACTGCCGGCGTTGTGCGGAGCTATCTGGAAAACGGCATGGCGTCCTGGCCGTCGCCGGTCCGCCTGTATTATAATCTGACGGCTTTCCGGTATGAAAATGTGCAGAAAGGCCGCTATCGTGAATTTCACCAATTCGGCTGCGAAGCGATCGGCGCGGCCGGCCCGGCTGTCGACGCCGAGCTGATCAGCCTGCTGCAGCTTTATTTCCAGACCCTCGGCCTGAAGGAAACCAGCCTGCGGATCAACAGCATCGGCTGCCCCGTCTGCCGGGGAACCTACCTTAAGATTCTGCGCGAATATCTGCAGCCGCATCTGGCCGATCTGTGCGTCAACTGCCGCGAACGGTTCGAGAAAAATCCGATGCGGATTATCGACTGCAAAGAAAGCCGCTGCCAGGAGATCACCCAAGATGCGCCCAGTCAGCTTGACTATCTATGCCCGGACTGCCGGGAGCATTTTGACGGCTTGCGTGGTCAGCTGGAAAGCCTTGGCCTGGCGTATACCGTAGATCCCCGCATTGTCCGCGGCCTGGATTATTACACCCGGACGGTCTTCGAGTTTGTGTCCGGTTTTGTCGGCGCGCAGGGCACCATTTGCGGCGGCGGCCGTTATGACGGCTTAGTTGAAGATGTCGGCGGCCCGGCGACACCCGGCATCGGGTTTGCCTTAGGTGTGGAACGGCTGCTGATGGAGCTGTCGGCGCAGAATATCGAAATGCCGGGAACCAAACCGATGACGCTCTTTTTAGCGGTGTCCGGCGATCATCAGGATCAGGCCCGCGCGCTTTGCTGGAGCCTGCGTCAGGCCGGAATCGCCGTAGAAACGGATTTGATGAACCGCAGTCTGAAAGCCCAGATGAAATATGCCGGCAAAAGCGGCTCCCGTTACGCTCTGGTTCTCGGCGACGAGGAAGCGGCGTCCGGCACGGGACGGCTGCGCAATCTGCAGAACGGTGAAGAAAAACCGGTCGGACTGTCGGAGCTGGCGGCCGAATTAACTCAAGCAACAACGCGATAAGCGGCATTGAAGGAGGACATAACCCCATGGCTGAAAATATGAATGGCCTGAAACGCAGTTCTCGCTGCGCGGAAATCGATCTGAACGCCATCGGACAGGAATTTGTTCTGATGGGCTGGTGCCATAAACAACGGGACTTGGGCGGCCTGATATTCATCACGCTGCGCGACCGCAGCGGCGAGATCCAATTGCTGATTGACGACAGCTGCCCGGCCGAAGCCCGGGAGAAAGCGGCCCGAGTACGCAGCGAGTACGTCGTTGCCGCGCGCGGAACGCTGCAAAAACGCGCGTCGGCCAATCCCAACATGCCGACCGGCGCCGTCGAACTGCTGGTTCAGGAGCTGCGCATCCTCAGCGAATCGCTGACACCGCCGTTTTATATTGAGGAAGATGTGAACGCCAACGAATCGTTGCGGTTGAAATACCGTTATCTCGACCTGCGGCGCCCGGATCTGCAACGCAAGCTGATG